>JAFZBC010000189.1:0-2000 GCA_017561965.1 Oscillospiraceae bacterium | reverse complement strand
TTCAATCAAAACAGTTGCAGATACGTGTTAATTCAAACCGTTCTCCCCGTTCTTTGCAAACAGCTGGAGTACGGCTGTACGCAGTGCGCTGAGCGCAGGAGAACGCAGTTCGGGATCTTCCGCCAGCAGCTGCTTTGCAGCCATCTGCGTTTCCGAAACCAGCGGCATATTGCTGCAAAAGGCTGCCTGCATGAGCGGCGGCATACCGTGCTGCGCGTGGCCGAAGAAATCACCGGGGCCGCGCAGGCGCAGATCCTCTTCGGCAATCGCAAAGCCGTTGGTTGTGCGGCTCATGATTTTCAGGCGTTCACGCGCGTCCTCGCTGCGGCTGTCTGTGACCAGAATACAATAGCTCTGCACGGAGCCTCTGCCGACACGTCCCCGCAGCTGATGCAGCTGCGCCAGGCCGAAGCGATCTGCATTTTCAATCAGAATGAGTGTTGTATTCGGGACATCCACGCCGACTTCCACGACCGTTGTACAGACCAGCAGATCTATTTCATGTGCTTTCATCGCCGCCATGACCGCTTCTTTGTCCTGCGGCTTCATCTTGCCGTGGAGCAGCCCGACGCGGTACGCAGAAAATGCACCGTTTTTCAGCTCCTCAGCATAGGTTTCCGCCGCCTGTACATTTTCCATTGTGTCCGATTCCTCGATCATCGCGCAGACCAGATATGCCTGCTCCCCCGCGTCAAGATGCTCTTTCATAAAACCGTATGCACGCTCGCGGTATCCGCCCGTTACGGCAAAGGTCTGAATCGGCAGTCTGCCCTTCGGCATTTCATCAAGGATTGTGATATCAAGATCACCGTATACAATCAGGGCAAGCGTCCGCGGAATCGGTGTTGCGGACATAACCAGCTTATGCGGAAATCCGCCCTTTTCTGCAAGCGCGGCGCGCTGCGCCACGCCGAACCGGTGCTGCTCGTCGGTGATGACCAGGCCGAGTGAAGCAAATTCGATATCCTTCTGAATCACGGCATGCGTACCGACAATGACCTGCACGGTTCCGTCTGCAATTCGCTTTTTGATCTCACGCTTTTCCTTTGCTTTCGTGGAACCGGTCAGCAGCACGGGCTGAATCCCGACCGGAGCAAGAAAATCGGTCATCGTCTGCAAATGCTGCTGCGCCAGAATTTCCGTCGGCGCCATCAGCACGGTCTGATACCCGTTTTTTGCTGCAAATACAGCAGCTGCCGCCGCGACAACGGTCTTGCCGCTGCCGACGTCGCCTTGCAGCAGGCGGTTCATCGGTTTCTGCGCACAGAGATCCTTGCAGATCGTCGTAATTGCGCGGGACTGCGCACCGGTCAGCGGAAACGGAAGTGCTGCGTAAAAATCGTCGATAGCTGTTTCCGGCAGCATCGGGGCGGCATGCTGAATATTAGTACGCTGCTTCAGCATCAGTGTGCCGAGCTGGAACTGAAGCAGCTCCTCAAATGCCAGACGGTGCCGCGCTGCATCCAGCTGCTGCTTCGTTTCCGGCCGGTGGACGGCATGGAGTGCCTCTGTCAGCCCACACAGACCGTATCCGCTGCGCAAAGCCTCCGGCAGCGTTTCAATCGGTTCCTTGTCAAGGTAACTCAGTGCTTTCACTATATTTGTGCGCATCATGGCACTGGTCAGTCCGGTCGTCTGCGGATAAACCGGCTGGAGCAGCAGCGCATGATCGGTGCGCTGTACCTGCGGTGCATTCATTTCTCTGCGCAGAAATCCGCCCGTAATTTTGCCGTATGCATAATATTCCTCTCCGGCCTTCATTGCCTGATAGGTATACGGTGTATTATAGAATACAAGCGCCATATCCGAAACGCCGTCTGTCACAATGACGCGGTACAGCGAAAAGCCCCGCCTGACAAACGCAGGCGCGAGCTTCTGCACAACCGTGCAGCGGACGGCGCACGGAATACCGTTCTCTGCATCTGCAATCATGACAGGCGATGTATAGTCAATATAGCTGCGTGGAAAATGGTGCAGAAGATCATATGGAGTGTCGATCC
>JAFZBC010000188.1:0-3085 GCA_017561965.1 Oscillospiraceae bacterium | reverse complement strand
ACGCCCGCCGGAAAGAGAGCCGAGATACAGCGCAGCAAGCGGGAACAGCCGCTTCGCGCAGGAAATCAGCGCCTCTGATTGATCTGTCATAACCGCACCACCCTTCGCAAAGTATCCTTGTATTATATTATAGCATATTATCACGAAAAGTGCAATGGGAGAAGTATACTAAAAATGATAGTTTTGCAAATTGGGCGTTAAAATGGAGGGCGGCACTGCCGGCTTTACATGGATCCCGTGGAACCAGATCGGCAGCGCTGCAAATCTCAGGTGCGGTGACATCCTTCTGGATATTGACAGACACACGGAAATTTACCTCGGCAATAACCAGATGGTCGGCGCACATAACGATACTGACGGAAGACCCGGTGACAGCAGAGGCGATGAGATCAGTGTCGTCAGCTATTCTTACGGCAGATGGGACGGCGTTCTCCGCTATAACGGATGATTCCCTTGGCCTGATACGAAAAAATGAATGAAGCAGTGAACCGGCTCCGCAATGAAAGCGGGGCCGGTTTTCGTCTGTAAAGAAAGCGGTATCTCCGCTGTGTGTTGTCTGAACAATACGAACGCCCTGATTTTCCGCACTCCCCATTGACATTTCCGGGGACAATGATGTATAATAGAAAGAGCGCAGCAATCTGCGCAAATGATAAACGAAAGGCAGATCTTTAACTATGAAACTCGGATTCCTGGGCGCAGGCAATATGGGCTCTGCCATGATGCGCGGCATCGCTGCATCGGAGCTCTGCAAAAACGGCGCAATCACCAAAATCCTCGCATTTGATACCGACAGCGAAAAGCTCAGCCGTCTGGCAGAAGCAGGCGTGGAACCCTGCGAAAGCGCACAGGCGCTCGCGGACACTGCGGACTTCCTCGTGCTGGCCGTCAAGCCGCAGGTGCTCGGCGGTGTGCTTGATGCACTGACACTCCGCAGGGAGCAGGTGATTGTTTCCATCTGTGCAGGTATCTCCGCAGCGTTCATCCGCTCGCATACGATCCCCGATGCCCGGATCATTCTCTGTATGCCGAATACGCCGCTGATGCTCGGCCTCGGCGCAACCGCACTCGCAAAATGCGACGGCATCACGGATGACGAATTCTCCCTTGCCATGCAGATGTTTGCGACCTGCGGCATCGCAGAGGAGATCCCGGAGAGCAAGATGCGCGAGATCATCGCCGTGAACAGCTCCAGCCCGGCATTCCTCTATCTTTACGCAAAGGGCTTTCTCGATTACGCCCGCTCCGAGGGTCTGGAGGACGGCGCTGCACTGCGTCTGTTTGCGCAGGCCATGATCGGCTCTGCCAAAATGATGACCGATTCCGGCTATTCCATCGACGAGCTCATCAAAATGGTTTCCTCTCCCGGCGGCACGACGCTTGCGGGTCTGGACAAGCTCTATGCGGGCGATCTGACCGGTACGGTCGATGCCTGCTGCAACGCCTGCACGCAGCGTGCCTACGAGCTGGCCGGTGCCGAGCGGAACAAATAAGCACATAAACTGCATCCGTACCGCATAGGATACTGCGGAGGGATGCACATGAAAACACTGACGGATCTTCTGCCTGCCGGGACATGCCGCCTGCACGGCGTTCTGCATCCGCCGGATCCCGTGCGGCTGCTGTTCTGTCTTGCACTGACCGGCGCGGCCGCGGGCGTTCTGCTTGCGCGGTCGTATCCGGTGCTCTGCGGTGAGCGCTGGCTGATGCAGGGGCTTGCGGTTTCGGAGGCGGAACGCACGCTCTGGGATGCCTGCAAGGACGCACTGATCCCGCTGTTGATCCTGTACTGCGGAATGCTGATGAGCGGCTTTTCCGCAGCCGGACAGCCCTGCACACTGATGCTGCTGCTCTCCCGCGGCGCTGCCTGCGGCCTTGCTGCGGGTGCGTGCTTTTCACAGTATCCGCTGCGGGATGCGCTGCTGCTCACGGGCTGTCTGATTCTGCCCTTTGCGCTTGTCAGTATGCTGGTGCTCTGCTTTGCGGCCAGGGATGCCCTGCGGCTTTCGCGGATGCTGACCGGCTATCTGCTGCACGGAACGGCAGAAACCGGCGTGCTTGAAAAACAACAAAAGATTATCACCGGAATGCAGCTGCGGCTTCTGCTGATTCTGCTCGCCGCTGCCATGCAGACTGCGCTGATCAGGCTGCTGCATGACAGTCTGCTCTTTGCCCGGTGATGCGCCACACAAAAAGGAGTGTTCAAATCTATGGGACTGTTTCACAGCTATGAGAATGCCGGCCCCGGCATCGACCCGAATGCCCCGAAGAGAAAGCCGTTTTTCCGCTTCTGGGAAATGCTCTGGCGGAACCTCGGGAAGCTGTTCCTGCTGAATATCATCTATTCCATGCTGCATATTCCAATCATGGCATCGCTGATCGTATTCATGGAAACGGACAACAAATTCACATTTGCGATGACGTATTTCCTGATTGCCGTGCAATTCCTGATCGAAGGCCCCGCGATTGCCGGGTGTGCGCGCGTGCTTCGGCAGATCGTGCTGGATAAGCCGTTTTTCTTCAGTGATGAATTCAAAAAGGGATTCAAGCAGAATTTCGGCGCAGGATTGCTTTACTGGTTCATTGACGGGCTGGTGATCGCATCGCTGATTTCCGCGCATCTCATGTATCCGCAGATCGCAAGTGAAACCGGCAGCAAGGCGATCTTTATTCCGTTCGGCATCACCGTGGCGATTGCGCTGGTGCTGCTGTTCATGAACTATTACATCTGGCCGCTCCAGGTTGCAACAAAGCTGAACAAGCGTACAGTGCTGAAAAATGCGTTTATGCTCTCCGGGCTGTCGCTGAAAGAGTGCGTCATTTCGACGCTGGGCTCTGCGCTGATGATCGGCATTGTGGCGGGACTGTGGCTCCTCAACAACGGACTGATCTTTATTCTGGCATTCTTCCCGGCGGCATTCATCGGATATCTGGTGATGTTTGTGCATTATCCGGTTGTGCAGAAATTCGTGATCAATCCGTATTACGAGGAGAGCGGCGAGCGGAACCCCGAGGAGGAGGAGGAAATCCCCGAGGAGGAGCGCGTCTTTACCGACCGCGGCGGCACTGAGCAGCCCGTGAAGGT
>JAFZBC010000187.1:0-1830 GCA_017561965.1 Oscillospiraceae bacterium | reverse complement strand
GATGCTTGTCATGGCACCGTCGAGCGTCTGCTTCAGCGCATCCAGCGGCTCGCGGAGCGCATCGTCATGATTGACGATTTGCAGCGCACCGGTCTGCAAAATCGAGCGTGTCAGCATATGGCCGACATTGTCATGGATCTCGCGGGCGATGCGGTTGCGTTCTTTCAGCGTCGCCAAATGGATTTCGTTATCCTGTGCAGCAGCAAGCCGCCGGTTCTGCGCTGTCAGCTGCATATTTTTCTCGGTGATCTCATCGCGCAGCGCCGTCAGCTTTCCGACGGCGGTTTCCAGCCTGTTGACACGGACATACAGAATCACAGCGGTCAGCATCCCGGCACCTGTGATCAGCAGCTGCATCTGACTGAGCGCGGACAGCCTCGCAGCAGCGAAACCCGCAGGGAGCACGAGCCACCATTTCCGTTCACAGAGCGCATCGTACAGCAGCAGCGGCAGCGCGCAGAGCATCACAGGGATCGCCCCGCAGAGCAGCGCGCAGCCCGCAATGATCACAGGGGCAGCTGCCTTTCCGGAGAAAAGCTGTGCGCAGGCGGAGGCCGCAGCCGCGAGCAGCAGTGCGGCAACCGGAAGAACCGGCTCAGACGAAGCTGCAAAGCCGAGCAGACAGATCGTCAGAATCGCAGATTTTTCAAGCAGTCTGTTCATGCTGTTCACTCCTTATTTAGAGTATAGCACATTCTCAGGCAAAATGCAAGCAAAATGCAGCATTCTTCTACTGATTATTCTTTTTCCCGCTGCATCCGGAACCGTCTGCCCGGGTGCTGAAAAAAGCGGACGCCGACCATAACAGTCAGCGCCCGCGCAGGATTATAGAATTCCTTTGGAATCCCGCAATAATAGAATCTATGCAAACGCATAGCGAAGCGTGCGAGCGTCCCCTTATCAATCATCATGCAGTGATGCCTTTATTGACAAGCTCATGCCAGCGAAGCCAGAAACGCCCGCAGAGAGGGCATGGCAGCCATGGCCGTGCGGCGGCCTGTCGCATAGACCGTGCGCATCAGCTCCGGATCATGCGTCAGATGACTGACCGGCAGCTTCTCCGGCGGACGGATCACAAAGGCTGTGCCGTTCTGCTCCGCCTCCCGCACATACGCGATCTGATTGTTGTAGATCTCGTGCCGCCGTTCCATTGCGCGGATCAGCTTCGGATACTTCCGGTAGACCGTCCGCACAAGCGGCATGGTTTCATTCGGCTGCTTGACATAATCCGCAGGCTGCGTCAGAATGACAATATTCCGCGCATAGCCCTTGTACTCAAAATATTTCAGCGGAACGGAATCAGCGATGCCGCCGTCGAGCAGCTCATATTTTCCCGCCTTTACGATCCGCGAGCAGAGCGGCATGGAAGCACCTGCGCGCACCCATTCCAGTTCCTCGCGGCTGAGCATGTCCTTGCACTGATGATACACCGCCTTTCCGGTGTTGACATCCGTGCAGACAATGTAAAACGGAATGCCGCTTTTCAGGAATGCGTCATTGTCGATCGGGTCAAGCACCTCCGGGATCGTGTGATAGCAGAACTCCGCGCCGAACATATCGCCGGTCAGCAGCAGCGAGGCCGTGCTGCAAAACCGCGGATCCCTGCAAAACCGCGTGCAGTAGCGCAGCGGCCGTCCCTTTTGCTGCGTCACGTAATTGCAGCCGAAGGTCGCACCCGCGGATACGCCGATGACACCGTCCGCGCGGATCCCCTCCTCCATAAAAACGTCGATGACACCTGCTGTGAACAGCCCGCGCATCGCACCGCCCTCCATGACAAGTCCGAGTTTTTGCTTCATTTGATTCCTCCGTTATTTTGAAATGCAGTGT
>JAFZBC010000186.1:0-1611 GCA_017561965.1 Oscillospiraceae bacterium | reverse complement strand
CCGGCAACAATCGCAGCGACAAAGCTGTGCTGAGAGAGCAGCTTCGCGATTTCCATGACGACCGTTTCGGAGCTGTCAGTGCCTGCGCCGAACAGCGTCGGGAGCTTGCCGTTTGCGGAAAGCTGATTGCCGATAAAGCCGATGACGATCGCAACGGTCATTGCGATGACGACCCAGACACTCGCGATGCGGCGGGAGAGCCGGATCTTCTTCTCGTCCTCAATCGCCATGAAGCGCAGCAGGATGTGCGGCATACCGAAGTAGCCGAGGCCCCATGCCATTGTGGAAACGATCGGGAGGAAGCCGTAGCCGGTCTGCGAGAAGCTGCCGTCCTTGTTCAGGGAACGGGTGACGGTCAGGTGCAGATAATCCGGCAGCGCCTTTGCGTTGTTCATGACAGCATCCCAGCCGCCCGCATTGCTGATGCCGAAGCAGACGATGATGACCAGCGCGGTCGTCATGATGATGCTCTGGATCAGGTCTGTAAAGCTCGCTGCGAGGAATCCGCCCATGCTGGTATACGCAATAATGATGACTGCCGCGAGGATCATGGCCGTATGGTAATCCATGCCGAACAGTGTGCCGAACAGCTTGCCACAGGCGGAGAAGCCCGATGCGGTATACGGCACGAAGAAAATCAGGATGATGACAGCCGCCACACCCGAGAGCAGGTGCTTGTCATCGTGATAGCGGTCGGAGAAGAAGTCCGGGATCGTGATGGAGCCGGTCTTCTGCGAATACACACGCAGACGCTTTGCGACGAACAGCCAGTTCAGGTACGTGCCGATCGCAAGGCCGATGGCCGTCCAGCCCGCTTCTGCAAGGCCGCAGAGATATGCGACGCCCGGCAGGCCGAGCAGCAGCCAGGAGCTCATATCGGATGCCTCTGCACTCATTGCGGAAACCAGCGGGCCGAGCTTTCTGCCGCCGAGATAGAAGTCGCTGACGTCCTTATTTTTCTTTGAGAACACAGCGCCGATCAGGATCATGCCGCCGAGATAGACAATGATCGTAATAAGAATACCTGTGATATTGCCTTCCATGAGTTTGTAAACCTCCCTTTTTTCAAGTCTTTTTTATAGTTCAGAACAACCCTGAGATTTTGCCGTCAGCGTCCACGTCGATATTCTCCGCAGCCGGTTTCTTCGGCAGACCGGGCATGGTCATGATGTCACCGGTCAGTGCGACGATGAAGCCCGCGCCGGCGGAAACCTTGACATTGCGGATCGTGACGGTGAAGCCCTCCGGCGCGCCGAGCACATCCTTGTCATCGGTGAAGCTGTACTGCGTTTTTGCCATGCAGACCGGCAGCTTGTCGAAGCCGAGCGCCGTGAGCTGGGCGATCTGCTTCTGTGCAGCCGGGAGAATGTTGATGCCGTCGCCGTGATACACACGTCTGACGATCGCTTCGATCTTCTCCGCGATCGGGCTATCCAGCTCGTAGGAGAACGAGAAATCGCCCTGCTCCTCCTCACAGAGGCGGACAACCTCGCGGGCAAGCTCCTCGCCGCCCTTTCCGCCCTCTGCCCAGACGGTCGAGAGCTTGACATTGACGCCGAGTTCTTTGCACTTTTCGATGATCAGTGCGATCTCTGCATCGGTGTCGGTCGG
>JAFZBC010000185.1:0-1881 GCA_017561965.1 Oscillospiraceae bacterium | reverse complement strand
GTTTCTGCACCGGATGCGCCGAAATACATCGCGGAGCGGATCGCCTTTCACCTGAACAACGGAACACCCGTGCGCGGGGAGGACGGCAGTCTGCGGCCGTGCGAGGCGCGGGATTTCCTGATTCTGATGCGCAACAGCACGCGCTTCCCGGACTATGCCGATGCGCTCAAGGCAAGGGGCATCCCGGTACGCTCGCCGGAACAGAAGGGCTATTTGCAGTCGCCGGAAATCATGCTGCTACTGGATATACTGCGTGCAGTGGACAATCCTCTGCTGGAGATTCCGGTCACTGCGGCAATGCTCTCCCCGATGATCGGCTTCACGCTCGATGAGCTGGTCGCGGTGCGGCTGTACGACAGAAAGAGCAAGCTGTTCCGCGCGATGAACAAAATGAAGCAGGATGCGGAAAGCGGAGAAGCGCAGCCCGATGCGGCGCTGCTGCAAAAGGTTTGCAGCTTTCTGGATTTTCTGGAATCCATGCGGCTCTGCTCGGCAATGGATACACCGGAACAGCTGATCCGCCGGATCTACCGGCAGACGGATTTTCTCGGACTGATGCAGATGACGCCGGGCGGCGCGCAGAAAAAAGCGAATCTCCGTGCGCTGATCTCCTACGCGCGCACCTTCGAGGAAAACCGCGGCGGCGGGCTCTCCGCATTTCTGCGGTATCTTGACGGTTTTCTTTCGCGCCGGTCCGATCTGAAGGGCGGCGGCGTTCCGGCAGGCACGGAAAACGTCGTCCGGATGATGACGATCCACGGCTCCAAGGGACTGGAAGCGCCGTTTGTGATCTTAACGGATACGGGGCATCCCTTTTCCACGGAAGACGCGCGCAAGCCGTACCAGTATCATGCGGACTACGGCATCGGGTTCCGGCTGCATGACCCGGAAACGCACAGCGTCGGGCGCTCGCTGCCGTGGGTGCTGATCTATGCACAGAACCGCAGGGAAACCGTCAGTGAGGAACTGCGTCTGCTCTATGTCGCGCTGACCCGAGCAAGGGAATATCTGATCATCAGTCTGCCGTATGCGGCTTCGACCGGCGGCGATCTCGCGGACTATGCAGCGGAGCAGACCGCCTTCGGCGGCCAGACCGACGCGCTGACCGAAAGCGTCAACTGCTACAAGGACTGGCTGTATATGACGCTCGTGCGCAATCCCGCCTGCGAAGCGCTCCGGCGGAAGTTCAATCTGGAATGCGGTTCGGACGCAAAGCAGATGATGCTCCCGGCAGTATTCTGCACAGAGGCGCTGCCGGAGGACAACGCGGAGGCCGCCGCACAGGAGGCTGCATCCGTACAGGCGGATCCGGCGCTGCTCACATTGCTGGAACAGCAGTGCAGCTGGCATTATGAGAGCCGCCTCGCATCCCTCACCGCAAAATACGGCGTATCGGAGCTTGCAAAGGCGGAGGACTTCTCCGCGCCGCTCCGGCGGCCGCAGTTTGTCCGCGAGCAGCACGGGCTTTCCGGCGCAGAGCGCGGCACCGCGGTACATACCTTTATGCAGTATGCGGATTTCGCCGCAGCGGCACAGGATCTCTCCGCAGAAACCGACCGGCTGGAATCACAGGGCAGACTGACCGCGCGGCAGGCCAATGCCGTCCGGAAAAGCAGCATCGGACGTTTCTTTGCATCAGAGCTTTATCAGCGGATTGCAAACGCGGAAAAGGTCTGGCGGGAGCAGAAATTCACCGTCCGCCTGCGCGACCTGACGCTGACCGGCCCGCTGGAACAGCTCGGCAGGGATTATGCAGGCACTGACGGTATGCTGATCGGCATTATGGATCTGGTCTTTGCGGAAAAGGACGGCATCGTGCTGGTCGATTACAAGACCGACCGCGCCGCGAATGCGGAGGCGCTGCTGGAGCAGTACACCGAG
>JAFZBC010000024.1:0-2057 GCA_017561965.1 Oscillospiraceae bacterium | reverse complement strand
TGCAGGATCGGGCGGCGGGTGCGCAGATCAATGCGCATGCCGAGCAGCGTGTTGATCAGCGAGAGCGCGTCTGCGCCCTCGGCCTCAACGGCCTTTGCAATTTCGGTGATGCTTGTGACATTCGGGCTCAGCTTGACGCACAGCGGCTTCTTCGTTGCGCGGCGGACGGCCTTTGTCACCTGCGCCGCCGCCTCGCAGGAGGTGCCGAATGCGGCGCCGCCCTGCTTTACGTTCGGGCAGGAAATATTCAGTTCGATCATGTGAACATCGGTCTTGTCCAGCTTGGCGGCGACCTCCGCGCATTCATCCGCGGTCGAGCCCGCGATGTTTGCAAGGATCACCGTATCGCAGGCAAGCAGATGCGGCAGTTCGTTTTCAATGAACGCATCAATGCCGGGGTTTTGCAGTCCCACGGAATTGAGCATGCCCATCGTCGTTTCCGCGACGCGCGGCGGCAGATTGCCGGTGCGCTTTGTGCCGGTCGTGCCCTTTGTCGAGATGCCGCCGAGCCTTGACAGATCATAGTATTGTTCATATTCGCGGCCGTATCCGAACACGCCGGATGCCGGGATGACCGGGTTTTTGAACGGAATCCCGCAGATATTGACAGACAGATCAGCCATTACCAGATCACCTCCTGTGCGTTGAAAACAGGGCCGTTTTTGCAGACATGCCGATACTGCTCTGCGCCGTGCTCGTCCAGTGTGCGGCATGCGCAGACCAAACATGCGCCGATGCCGCAGCCCATGCGTTCCTCCAGGGAAACCTGACACGGGATCTCATAGGTCTTTGCGAGCGCTGCGGTCGCTTTCAGCATCGGTGTCGGGCCGCAGGCGCAGATCAGCGCGGGCTTTTCCGCTTTGATCTCCTCCTCCAGCGGGAGCGTCACAAGGCCAAACCGTCCCGCGGAGCCGTCGTCCGTGCAGAGAATCGTCTTTGCACCGGCCGCGGCGAAATCGTCCTGTAAAATCACGCTGTCCTTATTGCGGAAGCCGCAGATCACAACGGCGTTTTTGCCGGAATACTGTGCAAGCGGGAGCATCGGGGGTGTGCCGATGCCGCCGCCGACCAGAATCACGCGGGCGTCCTTTTCCGGGAGCGCAAAGCCGTGACCGAGCGGCGCCAGCATATTGACCGTGTCGCCTGCGCGCAGCTCCGAGAGCACCTTTGTGCCCTTGCCGCGCACCTCAAAGACGATGCGGAGCGTGCCCTGCTCTTTGTCGATCCCGCAGATCGAGATCGGTCTGCGGAGCGTGAAGCCGCCGTCCGGCAGCAGATTGACAAACTGCCCCGGCTGTGCCTTTGCGGCCACGTCCGGACATTCGATCACCATGCTCCATGCCGCAGCCGTGAGCTGTTCCATGGAACGGATCCGGTATGTCAGCTTTTCGGTATACTTGTCTTGTTTCATATTCCACCACTTTCAGGCAAAAACTGCCGGATATTCCGTCTGCAAAAGCGTCAGGACGCGGTTTTCCCGATCCAGCATGACCGGAAACTGCGGATCCTCCGCCTTGCTGCCGTGCGGATGCGTCAGATTGGTTTCACGCGCGGCGCCTGCGGAAACAGATTCCGGTGTGAACTGTTCGTCCGCCTCGTAATCGTCCAGCGCCTGCACACTGGCCGCATCGGAAACCGCACAGAAATAATAGAAATTCTCCTGCAAAAAGATGTCCTCGCAGTGCCCCTTCTGGATCCTGCGCACCAGACCGAACGGCCGGATGCTGCCGGGGAGGACGGTCATTCCCGTTTCTTCGCGCACCTCGCGGATCAGCGCCTGTTCGTGCGATTCATCTGCTTCGATGCCGCCGCCCGGGAATTTATAGTAATCGTATTTCAGGCTGTGTACCATGACAAGCTGCCCGTCCCGCACAATGATCCCGCGCACGGACGGCCGCCGCGTGACGGTGCCGCCGGTTACATAATCCTTCGTATCGAGCTCGAAAAGCAGCCGCATATCAGCCGCGTTCTGTTCCTGCTTCATGTTCTTTTTCAATATTTCGCCTTTTTGGACTGCGCGACCCATACAATCAGCAGAACGGCTGTCACGATCGCGC
>JAFZBC010000184.1:0-2339 GCA_017561965.1 Oscillospiraceae bacterium | reverse complement strand
GTGAGCGAAATCCCCAGCGTTCAAGTGGGGACGCCCTGCGATAGAGGGCGTCCCCTGAAACCGGAACTAATTCGACAAACCAGAAGCCCGAAGGCACACGCCTTCGGGCTTTCCGTTTTATCTGTATGTTATCCCGCTGTCACAGAACCTGCTGTTGTCGTGACCGGCTTGGTCGTTGCAGCAGTTGTTTTGGCTGTTGTCGTGACCGGTTTGGTCGTTTGGGCAGTCGTTCCGGCTGTTGTCGTGACCGGCTTGGTTGTCGCAGCCGTCGTTTTGGCTGTTGTCGTGACCGGCTTGGTCGTCGCAGCCGTCGTTTTGGCTGTTGTCGTGACCGGCCTGGTCGTCGCAGCCGTCGTTTTGGCTGTTGTCGTGACCGGCTTGGTCGTCGCAGCAGTTGTTTTCGCTGTTGTGTGCGTCGTTGTCGATGTGACCGGCGCGGTCGTCGTTGTCACGGCAGTCGTGGTCGTCACCGGCGCATATTCCGCCAGCAGCGCCTCCCATGTGACCGGCAGCTCCGCAAGCGAATTCATGACGTAATACCGGAGAATGTTCTGCGCATCCTCAATCGTGACCTCACCGCTGCCGTCCACGTCCGCAGCCTTGATCTCTGCCGCATCCAGCTTGCCGGGCTGCTCGCTCAGATGTGCCACATATTCCCGCAGCGCGAGCTGTGCGTCCGTAATATCAATGCTGTGGTCGCCGTTGACATCGCCGCGTTCGAGCACCTTCGTCCAGTGTGCGTAAATCGAATGCGGATGCGTCTGCGTCATCACGGTATCCGCCGTGACCTGCGTCCCGCCGTCCTTCTCGGTAAACCAGCCGTCAAAGCGGTGATTGTCCCGCACAGGAACCGGCAGGCTGCCGTATTTTCCCTGATACGGCGCAGAATATTCCTTTGTATCCGACAGCGTACCGCCCGTCGCATCCGGCTTGAACTTCACATCGCCGTCCACGGTAATCTGAATCGCCGCAGGCGTCACATCGCCGTAGTAATTGGAGAGCGTCGCCGTGCATGTGTATTCGCCGGGGAATTCCGGAATCCATTCGGCATCCGAGCTTTTCAGTGTTTCGCCGTCCAGCATATCCCCGATGTATTTTTCATATGCGACTGCGCCTGTGCCGTCGGTCATTTTCAGCGTATAGCCCGCCGCAGGACTGCCCGCCGTGCGGAACTTCACCGGCTTGCCGGTTTCCGCATGATCCGTCAGCAGCTTGAACGACGCACCCGAAACCTTTTTATCATAGACACGGAACCCGACGCGCGGACTCCGCACATTGCCGAATTCGTTGCCGCCGGTCGCATCGACCTCATAGTCGCCCGGTATCGTCAGTCCGGCCTGCAAATACTGTCTGGTGGATTTCGCATGATCCTTCACGTCAATGTCGTACAGCGACGCGCTGCCGTCTTTTTTATAAAAATGCAGCGTATAGTCATTGCGTGTATTGCTGTCCACCGTATACTGCATGATCTCCTCGACACCGCAGAGCGTTTTCTGCAGCGTCACCTCTGCATATTCCGGAGCGGTCGTGTTGGAGATCAGCACATACCAGGTGCCGTTCGTGCCGCCGTCGGTCAGCTTGTTTGCAGTGACCCAGCTGTCCGGCTGGAGCCCGCGGCTGGAAGAAACCGCGCTCTCAATGACATGATAGAGCTGCGTGCTCTCATCATATCCGGTCACGGCAATGAAGTGACCGGGCACATACAGCACGGCCACGCCGCCCGTTTTCATGTGCTCGATGAATTCCTCATCCCGCACCGTGCCGAGCTTCTGCTCCCCGAGCGTAAAGCCGTAGCTCTCGCCCCATTTTTCCTCAATATGCTTATACAGAATATCGCGGTAGGTACCGCCCGCGCCGGGCCGCAGCGCACCGATCTCCACTGCCCAGGTTGCCAGCTCCACAACGTCGATCTTTCTGCTGTTCAGCCCGTACATCGCATTGCAGAACGAAAAGATGCCGCACGCAGAGGTGTAGAGGGAATTGCCGGATTTGGAATACTTTGTGAACGTGACGTCCTTCCATTTCTCGTCCCACTGATTGTAAAGCCTGCCGTCCGCAGCATGGGCTCTCAGCGGAACGGAATCCCGCATCATTGCCGTACCCGTATGACAGAGCAGCACTGCCGCCATCAGCAGACTGAACACCCGTTTCTGTTTCATCGGAACCTCCAGTTTATTTTTTTGCAGAACTATTATAACACACTTTTCCGTTTTATGCAAGAGGCTGCGCGGAGCCCGCGCTGGCATATCCCTTCGGGCGGGCAGCGCCCGCTGGCATATCCCTTCGGGCGGGCAGCGCCCGCTGGCATATCCCTTCGGGCGGGCAGCGCCCGCTGGCAT
>JAFZBC010000183.1:0-4989 GCA_017561965.1 Oscillospiraceae bacterium | reverse complement strand
GGCCCGTGATAGAGCAGATCCCCGAGCAGCAGCAGACGGTCTGCCTGCTCCGCGGCAAAGCGTTCTGTCAGCAGTCTGCAAAAATGCGCAGAGCCGTGAATATCCGATGCAATCATCCATTTCATTCTGCGGATGCTCCTTTCGTAATCCTGACCGGCAGCCGGATGACCGTTTTCAGCTTGTCCGGTGCGGTCTTTCTCGGGTCGGAGAGGTAAATCTCATGATGATGCCGCCCGCCTTCCAAATCGGTCTGGTATCCGTTTTCCTGCATGAACTGTTCCATGCGTGCGATGGTCGCAGGCTCATCGTCGTAGGAGCCGATGTGCATGATCTGCACACAGAGCCCCTCTGTGATCTGCCGCAGTTCCACATCGGAGCAATCCAGCTTTTTCTTTTTCAGGACGGTTTCTCTTGCCCACTGCACATCTGCCTCTGTGATGAAATCCGGCAGACGGATGACAGACACCCATTCCAGCACGGATTTATCCGTCAGCACGGCGCCGTTCAGATTCCAGAAGCCCTCCAGCGGCGGCACGACATATTCATAAAAGCCCTTGATGCGGTAATCGGTCTTATAGCTCATTTTCAGCGTATAGGCAATCGCATACAGCTTTGCAAGCGCCGCCTGATATGCGCCGTCCGGCTCGTTCGGATCGCCCCTGCCCGTGACGGCCAGAAACTGCGCAGCCGGAACTGTGACAAGCGACGGTACATTTTTCGGCAGATAGAATTCCCTGTATTCTTTCTTGAAATCAAACATGTTCTGCTCCTTTCCGCTGCTTTCGCAGATGCTCCAGCGCGGCAGTCAGCTCCGGAATGGCGTGCTCCGGCAGTCCGCGCTCCGCATAGCGGTCAGTGTGATATGCCGCCGTGACTGCATCGAGTGCGTCCTGCGGCGTGTGATGCGCCAGCCATTTGCCGCGGATTTCCCGCACGGTATCGGAATCGCGGAGCTCTCCGGTTTCCCATGCAGGCGCCGTCACCAGCAGCTGATAACCGGCGTAAAACTTTTCGCGGGAATCCGGCATCGCCTTCCACGCGCGCAGCTTCTGCCGCCAGAGGCGCTTTTCCTGCCTTGCGGTCAGTTTTCGCCGCAGAATCGTTTCGGTATCGTGAAATTCGGCGGAATCTGATCTGTGTCTGTTCTTAGCGGAATTGCGGAGATCGCCGCGCAGGAACGCAATCAGCCGCCCGATCATGCTGCGGATCACATAGAACCAGTCGGAGAGCAGATTGCGCCAGATGATCACAGCCACCAGAATAATCGGGATCCACAGGAGCAGCCAGAACGGACTGAATTCGCCCTCCAGCGGCGGCATTTCCATCATTTCTTCTTCATCGGTCTTGTATTTGCCGGCCATCTTATCAGCAGTCTTTGCGATCAGAGCAAGAAGTCCGTATGCTGCTTTGGCTGCGGTATCGCGCATCCATGCGAGCAGCGCACCGATCTGTTCACGGAACAGGAATACCGCCGCTGCCAGCAGCAGCAGGCCGAGCACAAGGATCAGATTTGTGCGGCGGATGTCCTGCGGGACCTGTGTTTCCGTATTGCTTCGCCGGTTCACGAGCCGGATCAGCATGAACTGATTGCGCAGCAGAAGATACAGCACCGCAACCACCGCCGTGACCGCGAGATACCACGCGGAATGCACCGGCAGTCTGGCATAATGCAGCATCAGCGCAGAAAGGCATACCGCAGTGAGAAACGCGGCAAAATGCGACTGCGTAAAGAAAGTATCCGGCGAATGATCCAGCCCGCGCAGCGGAAGAAAAATCACAACAGCCGTCAGCACAACGGCATTGAACAGGCTGCCGCTCAGCCGGAATACGGCAAAGACACTGAGCGCGGCAGCGGGAATTGCAGCAGCCGCTTTGAGCGCAAACGCCCTGCGCGGGGATGTTCGCAGGCGGCGCCCGATCTGATAAGCGATCAGCTGTACCGCAAAGGAAACGGCGCAGACCGCCGCGGAGGGCAGCAGGATCTGAAGCTCGGAATGAACGGAAGTCAGCGCTTCTTCAAACAGCGCTGTCAGAAGCGTAATCTCCCCCTGCTCCGCACGGAGCGAAAGCATCAGGATGCAGACCGGGAACCATGCAAGACTCCGGCAGAAGATCGCCGTCACAGTCAGCAGCTTTTCTGACCGCATATGCATCCCCCTTTCTTTTTCGTGTATACGGTTATTGTACCATATGCGGCGCGGTTTGTCAATTCCGGAGGCACACGGGGAAGAAAACGCGGACGGCAGTGCCGCCCGCCGTTTTTACTCCTATTTTGCACAGCGGTCGCTTTTTTGCCCTTCTCCCATTGCACTTTTCAGTATAATATGCTATAATATGCAGGGGAGGGGCATGCAGATCCGAAAAACGCCCCGAACGAAAGGAGCATGACATGGCTGAATACATCATTGCAGCAGCATCGACCGCTGATTTGCCGGATTCGTTTTACCGGGATCACAATATCCCGCTGATCCGTTACACCTACTCGATCGGGATGGAAACCTTTGAGGACGACTGCAAAGAGGAATCCCGCGCGCGTGCCTATCAGGATATGCGCAGCGGTACGGTCTACACCACCTCCATGATCAATGAGGAAACCTATTATGATTTCTTCCGCAGGCTGATGGAAACCGGCAAGGACGTGCTGTATCTGGATATGTCCAGGGAAATGTCAAGTTCCTATCAGGCCTCGCACCGTGCTGCAAGCAGAATTCAGGCGGAGTTCCCGGATCAGCAGCTTGTGCTGCCGGATACCCGCTGTATTTCCGGCGGACTGGGTCTGCTGGTGCGCGAATGTGTCCGTCATATGGAGGAGGGCATGAGCTTTCAGGCGCTGCTGAATTTCTGTGAGAGCACCAAGCTGCATATCATGCACCGTTTTACCGTCGATGACCTGAACTATCTCAAGCGCGGCGGCAGAGTGTCCAACGCCTCTGCGATGATCGGTTCCATGCTGTCGATCAAGCCGGTGCTCTATGTGCCCGATGACGGCAAGCTGACCGTTTCCTCCAAGGTACGCGGACGCCGTGCGGCGCTGAATGCGCTGCTGGAGGGCGTCAAGCGGGACATGGTTTCGCCGTCCGGACAGAATATCATCATCAATCATGCGGACTGTCTGACCGACGCAAACTGGCTTCGCAACGAGCTGCTGGATGCGTTCCCGACGCTCGGCAGCGTCGATATATTCGGCCTGGGCATCATCATCGGTGCGCACTGCGGGCCGGGTCTGCTGACCGTGTTCTATCTCGGTGATCAGCGCAAGCCGTAAACAAAAAATTGAAGCCCGGAAGCAGCTTTGAAAGGCCGCTTCCGGGCTTTTTTCCGTATCAGTGCTTTGCGTGCCGGATCGTATGCTTTCTGCGCCGGATGCCGTGCAGAAGTCCGAAGATCAGATAGCAGCCGACCGCTGCGAGGATGCCCCAGACGGCCGTCCGGATCACAGCGTTTGTGCCGCCGTAGAGATATCCGGTGACCGCGGCAAAGGTGTGGTCGGTTTTGACGGCAAAGCGGTCGAACCAGCGTGTGTGCTTCAGCCACAGCGCCGGAATCAGCAGCAGAACCGATGCAATCAACGCACCCGTGCCGATCCAGTAGAATCCGGTTTCCGGCTCCCGGTGATTGGCAAAGAACAGCAGCAGTATGAACAGGATGACGGTGCCGAAGGCTGCGGCGACCGCATAGCCGGCCCACGGGATATATGTTCTGGCGGTTTTCAGCACGCCCGTATCCGCGAGCGACTGAAAGCGGAACACGTCACAGGCGGAGAGGATCCGCTCTGCCGCATTGGCCTTTGCCGTTTTGACTGCTTCATGATAGGTGTCGTCCTTGATGACATTGTGCTTTGCTGCATAATCCTCAAAGAAAGCGGTGATCTGATCGTCCAGCTCTGAAAAATCATGCCGGATCTCCAGCTTGGCGGTATCGCCGCGCAGATATGCAAAGCCGTTCGAGATGCCGTCTGCGATCATCGGCTCCAGCTTGTCCGGTGTGATCGCGTCTGCATAGACAGAAGCGGGAATGCCGGATGCGCTTTCGGCGGCCTTGAATTCCGTCTGTAAGGTGTTGGATACCTTATTGGCAAGCTGCTGCTCCGTGACGACCGGCAGCACGGCTCCGGTATTCAGCATCCGGAACCGCACCGAACCGGCGAGGATTGCAAGGATGCATGAGAAAATCAGAAAGACCGTGAGGATCACGCATGTGATATAGGTGGATGTCCGTTTCACGTTGTACCTCCGTTGCTCCGCGCGGCAGAATCACTTTGCATCTGCCGGGGCATTGAATTTTCTGCTGACCGGTTCACACCAGACGCCGATTCGCTTGTCGGCGCTGCCGATGACCTGCGGGGCGCAGGTATACAGCGTCAGACGGTCGTCCTTGCTGACTGCAAGCCAGTGCTTATCCTCTTTATCGAAGCTGATCTGCTCTTTGACCTTATACGTGAACTGACCGTAATTTGTGAACAGCTCAACCTCGTCGCCGGGCTTTAATTTGGAAAGCTCGGAGAAGTAGGTCGTGACATGCGCGTCGATGACGGTGTTGCCGTGGTCGCCGATGATTGCAGACTGCGAGCTCTGGCAGGCACCGCGGTCGAGCAGCTCGGCATTGACGCCGTAATACACGCCGACGGTCAGGCCGATCGACTCGGCGGACAGCACAGCGTACTGCTCACCGAAGACCGGATAATTGATCTTGCCCTCTTCATAGGTATCCGCATCCGGCTTCTTGACGGTTTCGATTTCGTTTTCCTTGATATGCAGACCGTCCGTCGTGCCGGTCGTTTTCAGATTGTCCATAAATGCGATGTTCAGATATTTCTGGACATAGTGGACAGGTGCCAGGGAATAGCAGAGCACCAGAATGCCGCCTGTCAGCAGCAGGAGCAGCAGCGGCGTCAGCAGATATGCGGGCAGCGAGCTGCGCTGTTTTGCGGTTTTTTCCTCAGCCATGGAGCGCCTCCTGTTTTCTGCCGCGCAGACTGATCCAGGTCAG
>JAFZBC010000182.1:0-2957 GCA_017561965.1 Oscillospiraceae bacterium | reverse complement strand
TGCAGTAATCCGGAACCGTGCCGGTCAGCCCGGAGGTATCCTGCGGCACCCATGAAATCACCAGCCCGGAAGCAAGCGCGCAGACGCCGTCCGCTTCCGGCAGGATGCCCGCCGTTTCCGTGCCGGACTGATGCAGCAGGAGCCGCAGCAGCGTGGATTTGCCGCAGCCGTTTTTGCCGTGCAGGGCGATGCGGTCGCCGCGCTGCACGCTCAGATTCAGATGCGCAAACAGCGGCTCTGCACCGGGATACCGCAGCGTGAGATCCCGGAGCGTCACCAGCGTGCTTTTGTGATGGGTAAGCGGCGTCAGCTTCAGCGGGGCGGTCTGCTCGACGTCCTGCAACAGATCTTCCTTTTCTGCGATTTCGCGGCTGATGCGGTTTTCGATCTGCTTCACGCGGCTCTGCATCTTCTTGGTTTTGGCGCCGATGAACGAGCGGGAGCTGATGCAGCGGTCGTGCTCTTTGACCGGATCAAACCCGATCTTGGTGCGCTCGTTCTGATCCGCCCAATCCGACGTGCGCTTTGCCGCCTGCTTCAGCTTTTTGATTTCGCGGCGGTGCTTTTCGTTTTCTGCCTCTGCAAACTGATCGCTCCGCTGCTTGTTCTCCTGCCAGACCGTAAAATTTCCGCTCTGCACCGTAATGGTTCGGCGGTTCAGAACGAGCACATGGTCAATGCAGGCGTCCAGCAGATCGCGGTCATGGGACACCAGAATGAACCCCTGCTTTCCTGCAAGATAGCGCTTGACCGTTTCTCTGGAATCCTGATCCAGATGATTCGTCGGCTCGTCGATCAGCAGGAAATCGTTTCCGCCGGAAAAGAGCAGCGCCAGCAGCACCTTTGTCCGTTCGCCGGGGCTGAGCTGTGCAAACGGGCGGTACAGCACTTCGGCATCTGTATCCAGCAGAGAGAGCTCGCAGATCACGCGCCACTGCTCGCAGCCGGGACGCAGCGCCTCCAGAAAGTCCGCGGCGGGCTGCTGCATCTGCTCGGGTGTGACCGGATACGGAAAATACGAAAACGGCACGGCGCTCTCAATGCTGCCCTGATAGGGGTACTCCCCGCACAGCAGGCGCAGGAAGGTCGTTTTGCCCTTGCCGTTGCGCCCGATAAATCCAAGACGCCAGTTTGTGTCGATGGAAAACGAGGCATGCTCAAATACATTGTCAAAGCTGCCGTCGTAGTAAAATGTCAGATCCTTTACACTGATCTGTGACATACGCATTCCTCCTTTGATGCGGCTCCGGAAACAAAAAACGGAACCGTTTGCCGTCAAACAGTTCCGTTATGTCCGATAACCTCAAAAGCGGGGAACGCCCGCAAAAGCGCCTGCGCAGAGCGCGGCTGCAATTTCAGAATATGCAAATAAAAAGAGGTTATGAAAACATAATCCACTTTTGACAGCATGACAGACCGGTACACATGCTTGCATGCATACTGACCGGATATTCATGTGAACAAAAGCGAATTATTATTTCATCCTCTCACCTCTTTCATCTGATTGCATTCAGTATAGCACAGATTGGGAAAAAAGTCAAGTCACCGTTCGCAGTATTGTTTCAGCGCCGCTTTGAGCGCTTCGTACCGCATGCGCTTTTCCTCTTTTGCAAAATGCACCGCGCGGGACTGTTCCGGATTGTTTTCGTAGCAGAGCACCTCGTCCCCGAACTGCTCGCTTGTCAGGTCAAATACGCAGTCCCCGATGACGTTGTAGCAGTGATAATTCCCGCCGGGGCGCGGAATGCCGTATACTGCTCCGCCGAAAATATCCTGTGCCAGAAACGCGGTAATCGAGCACTGCCCGAGCGTCGGATTCTCCGGGCTCCATTTGTCCCGCAGCCGCGGCGCGCAGGTTTCGGAACACCAGATGTTCAAAAGCGCGTCATACAGGTCGCGCGGCGTCCGGATCCCGGCATATTCATTTGAAGCGGCGGGAGCATCGGCGTGCGCCCAGCCGTAAAAGCGATACTGTTTCATAGGTTCCTCCGAATTCAGATGTTTCCTTTGCATCATACCACAAATCCGCGGATCCGTCAAGTGTTTTTACTTGCTTTTTCCGGTACGGTATGCTATACTGAGGGCAGCGGCGGCTGTCTGCCGCAGAAGGAGGGGATCCCATGTCACTTTATCCGTATATTTTCCGGCATATGTGTTCCAAAAGCGACCGTAAACGCGATGCGGGACTGATGACGCCTGCGGACATCGCACGGCATGACAATATCCTGTACGGCACTGACCGCAAATGGCATCTGCTGGATGTCTACCGCCCGAAGAACGCGGCGGAAAAGCTGCCTGTGATCGTCAGCTTTCACGGCGGCGGCTGGGTTTACGGCACCAAGGAGGTCTATCAGTATTACTGCATGAGCCTTGCACAGAAAGGCTTTGCGGTTGTCAGTTACAATTACCGCTTAGCGCCGAAATATCGCTTTCCTGCGCCCTTTGAAGATACGAACGCAGTCTTTCGGTGGATCGCGGATCATGCCGCGGAATACGGCCTTGACACGGCGCGGATGTTCGGCGTCGGGGATTCCGCGGGTGCGCTCGGCATTGCGCTGTATGCCTGCATCCTGACGAATCCGGACTACGCAAAGCGGTACGCGTTCACGCCGCCCGCCGAAATCGCGCTGCGCGGGCTTGCGCTGAACTGCGGCTTGTATACGACTGCGGACAAGATGAATGCGCTGCGGGACTTCCTTCCGAAGCGGAATGCGGCAGAAGCATTGCAGGCACTTGATTTGGTGCAGCATATCACGGCGGATTTCCCGCCCTGCTTTGTCATAACCGCGAACCAGGATTTTCTGAAAGACGAGCCGAAACTGCTGCTGCCTCTGCTTGAAACGTACGGCATCCGGCATGCATACAAACTGTACGGCGACGATGCGCAGCCGCGCGGACATGTCTTTCACTGCAACATCCGCGATGAACAGGCGAAAGCCGCAAACGATGCGGAATGC
>JAFZBC010000181.1:0-11378 GCA_017561965.1 Oscillospiraceae bacterium | reverse complement strand
GCTGCAAGCAGACCGATCAGAACGATCATGAGGACACTGATTTTTCCGTTCACACCCGGACGGACAATACTCATATTTTTCATAAAAATACACTCCTTTGCGCAATAACTGAATGCACAAAGGAGTGTTGTATTCCCTTATGCCTCAGCGGGATGCGGAGAGCCCACCGCAAGCGCATTGCGCTTTTCGTCCGTCCGACAACTCCCCGTTCGGGCGGCACTTTACGCGGGATCCCCTACTCTGGACAGAAGCAGATGCTTCTGAGCGGCATGAAATTGATTTGGTTTGATCAGATGCTGATAACCCTGGTCAGATCATAGAGATCATCGTCAAACGGCTTCTGCATCTTCAGAGCCTCCTGAATATCGTAATCCACGAGCTTGGTGCCGCGGATACCGACCACTCTGTTGCCGATGTTCTGCTCCAGCAGGTTCACGGCGTAGTTGCCCATCTGGCTTGCGAGCACGCGGTCACGCACAGTCGGCGAGCCGCCGCGCTGCACATGTCCGAGGATGGTGGCACGAGCTTCGATGCCGGTCTTTTCCTGGATGTACTTTGCGAGGTCAAAGGAATAGTTGGGCTGATCCAGTGCGACGCCCTCTGCGACGATGATGATGAAGTTCTGCTTGCCGATCTTGCGGCTTGCCTGCATCTTCTCGATGATCTTCTCCACGTCGTATTCCTTCTCGGGGCAAAGCACCTCCACCGCGCCGCACGCCACGCCGGTATTGACGGCGATATAGCCTGCGCGTCTGCCCATGACCTCAACAACGGAACAGCGGTCATGGCTGTGGCTCGTATCACGGAGCTTGTCAACCAGCTCCATAACGGTGTTCATTGCGGTATCGTAGCCGATCGTGAAATCGGTGCTGGAGATATCGTTGTCAATCGTGCCGGGGAGGCCGATGCACTTGATGCCGTGGCTGGAGAGATCTCCCGCGCCGCGGTAGGAGCCGTCGCCGCCGATGACGACCAGACCCTCAATGCCGAGTTCCTTGCAGGCCTGCACGCCCTTCATGACGCCTTCCTCCGTCTTGAACTCAGGGCAGCGTGCCGTAAAGAGCAGCGTGCCGCCGCGCTGGATGATGGACGAAACAGAACGCTCGTTCATCTCAAACACATCGCCGTTCAGCAGACCGTTATAGCCTCTGCGGATACCGACAACCTCCATACCCTTGTAAAGCGCAGTACGTGCAACCGCACGGATCGCCGCATTCATACCCGGCGCGTCGCCGCCGCTCGTCAGAACACCGATTCGCTTCATATAATACATCCTCCTTATGATTGCATGCCGTGCGGGAACACAGCATCTTCCTCTTTATCGTGCATAATCTGCCGATTATTATTTTACTACTTTTTTCGCGTTTCGTCAAGGGGGTAAACCCGCTTTTTCACGACCTGTTCAATTTTTTCTGTTTTCGGTGCGCTGTTCTGTCACTCCGCACGCTTTTCGCCCCTGCGAAACTGCTTTTCCCGTTCATATTTTCGTTTGGTAGCCAGTCCGCCGCGGATATGCCGCTCCTGCTTGTTGGTTTCGATGATATGCCGCACCTGCGCATACAGCCCCGCATGGAGCAGCGGCAGGCGCACGGTGACGTCCTTATGGACGGTGGATTTGGAGATGCCGAAGGCGGCGGCGGTGCTGCGGACGGTCGCGCTGTGCTCTGCCATGTAAGCGCCGAGCCGCAGTGCGCGGTCATCGAGCGCCTCTGCATGCGGCACAGCGGGACGGAACTGCTGTTTCTTCACAATGCTTCACTCCCAATGCGGAATCCGCTCGCAGGCGGATCGCGTCCTGCTTCACTCTATGCAGAACGCAGGTAAAACATGCACAAAGCAGTCCGTCGGCACAACAGAACAGCAGCGCAGATCAAGCAAAGCCCGCTGCGGCTGTTCAACCGCAAAGCGTCCGCCGGATCAATAGAATTCTCTGCGGATATTCCGCATGAGCGCCCAGACATTGTCCCCGTAGTTGCTGACAGCGACGGAAATCATCCCGTTGTCCGGATTGTATTCCGAAATGAAGCTCACACCCGGATCACACCCCTGAAAATACGGAATCACCTTTCCGTCCGCTTTTTCGATCAGCCAGAAGCCGTAGCCGTACCAGCCTTCTTCGGGATCCGCGCCGTCGCCGCTCTGTTTTGAGAGCATGATCTCAGTCATTTCCGCGGAAAGCAGCCTGCCCGACAAAAGTGCCTGCCAGAAATGCACAATATCCTTCACGGTGACAAACGCGCCGCCCGCGCCCGTTCCCTTGGCGTCCACCGCGTAAATATTGGTGCGGTAGCTGTTTGTGTCAGGACAGTAAATATAGCTGGAAGCGCATTTCGCGGGCAGTCTGTCAAGCGCAAAATATCCCGCTGTATCCATTCCGCAGACATCAAACACATTCTCTTTCAGGTATTCGTCAAACGCCGTGTGCGTCACTGCCTCCATGATCAGCCCCAGCATCACATAGCCCGAATTGTTGTACTGAAACCGCTCGCCCTTTGGATACATCATCGGCTTTTCAAGAAAAAGCGGCAGCAGATCGCGGTTGCTCCTGATTTTGTAATTCGGATAATCCTGCCAGAGCGCCTCGTATTCGTCCATGACGCTCTCATCAAAATAATCGGGAATGCCGGAGGTGTGGTTGAGCAGCTGCCGGACTGTCACATCCGAGTCAATCCCGTGAAGATCCATATCAAGAAGCTCGCCGATCGTATCCTCAAACCGCAGCCTGCCCGCTTCGATCAGCTGCAAAATCCCGACAGCGACAAAAGCCTTGCCCGCGGACGCGGTTGCAAAGCGGGTTTCGGTTGTGTTGGGGATCTCATTTGCGAGATCCGAATAACCGTTTGAATATTCGCACAACACCGTGCCGTTCCGGACGATCATGACATTTCCTCTGAATCCTTCGGGGATAAAAGCTGTATTCATCAAAATCATCTCCTGCATGATATTTCAACATGATTCCTGCGGATAAAAAACGGGGGCTCCGTATCCAAACCCATGCCTGACGGGTCTGGACGGAGCCCATTCCGATTCTGCCTTAATCCTCTGTTGCGGCAGCACCGGCTTTGAGTGTGCCGTGCGAAAGCGCTTTCAGATAGGCATTGATAAAGTTATCAAGATCGCCGTCCATGACCGCCTGCACATTGCCGTTTTCGCAGCCGGTACGGTGATCCTTCACCAGCGTATACGGCATGAACACGTAGGAACGGATCTGGCTGCCCCACTCAATCTTGAGCTGATCGCCCTTGATATCGGAGATCTTCTCCAGATGCTCACGCTCCTTGATCTCAACCAGCTTTGCACGCAGCATCTTCATACAGTAATCCTTGTTCTGGAACTGCGAACGCTGTGTCTGACAGGAAACGACAATACCCGTCGGGATATGCTTTAAGCGCACCGCGGAGCTCGTCTTGTTGATGTGCTGGCCGCCCGCGCCGCTGGAACGGTAAACCTGCATCTCAATATCCTCCGGACGGATCTCGACCTCCACGTCATCGGAAAGCTCCGGCATGACCTCCAGCGCCGCAAAGGACGTATGCCGTCTGCCGGAGGAATCGAACGGAGAAACGCGCACCAGACGGTGTACGCCCGCCTCGGATTTCAGGAATCCGTAAGCATTCTCGCCCTCGACCATGAACGATGCAGACTTGATGCCCGCTTCGTCGCCGTCCAGCCAGTCCAGCAGATCGACCTTGAAGCCGTGCGTTTCGGCATATTTGTTGTACATGCGGTAAAGCATCTGCGACCAGTCCTGCGCCTCCGTGCCGCCCGCGCCTGCGTGCAGCGTCAGGATCGCGTTGGAGTTGTCGTATTCGCCGGTCAGCAAGGAACGCAGCTTTTCTGCCGCCAGCTGCTCCTTGAATGCCTCTGCATCGGCAATGATCTCGTCATTGGAGGAATCGTCGCCCTCCTCCAAGGACATCTCGATCAGCTCGATCGTATCCTCCAGCAGAGAGCGGAGCCGCTCATAATTCTCGATCTTGCGCTCCAGCGTGTTACATTTCTGCGTGATCTTCTGCGCCTTCTCATGGTCATCCCAGAAGCCGTCATATTCCATCTGAATCCGCAGATCGGCAAGCTCATTTTTCGCACGCTCGATCTGCAAAACCTCACCGAGTTCCTTGACCTCCGGGCGGGCGTTGACAAGCTCATTCTTGATATCGTCCAGTAATATCATATCAGATTTCCTTTCGGTTGGTATCGTCATGCGGACAGCCCTTCTGACTGCCGCGCAAATTTCCACGTATACTATTTTACAGGATTTTCTGCGATCTGTCAAGCGTTTTCAACAGAAAAAGCGGATTCCGCCCCGAAAAGCGGCGCCAGCGCGATGCCGGTGCCTGCGATCCTGTTTCTCACAGCGTCCTCATCGTCCAGATGCATCAGATAAACCTGCACACCCGCTTCTGTCAGACGGATCAGTTCCGGCAGCAGCGCTTCAAGATACAGATGCACGCCGCTGTCAAAGGTCGCTGTTTCGGTATAAAGATATGCGCCCTCATGAAGATACGGCAGGAACGGCGCAAGCGACGCGGTGTCACCCGTATAGATCACATCTCTGCCCTGAATCCGCAGCAGATAGCCGAAGCAGCGCCCGGCCAGCGCCGCCGCATGTTCCACCGGAACCGCCCCGCGGAACCAGTCCTCGTGCAGCGCATCCGCAGTCAGCAGCGTATATGCCGCCGGATTGCAGCCGTCCAGCCGCTCGATCAGATAGCGCAGATCGTCCGCGACCTCCGCCGTCGGCGCGATAACCGTCACGGGAA
Source organism: Oscillospiraceae bacterium (assembly GCA_017561965.1). GTDB lineage: Bacteria > Bacillota > Clostridia > Oscillospirales > Ruminococcaceae > Firm-04. The sequence continues at coordinate 6,615 of JAFZBC010000181.1, read as the reverse complement.
TCTGCAAATGCCATGCAAGGTGAATCAGCATGGGGATGCCGCCGCAGTGGTCGCTGTGCGTATGCGTCACAAGCACGGTGATGCATCTGACCTGCGGCTGCATATGCCGGATCTTATGGAACGCCGACATCGGGCAGTCCAGCAGCACCAGCGCACCGTCCGCTTCAAAGAATGCGCAGTTCTGCTCGTCGGAAAACGCCGAGCCGCGCCCGAGAAATTGCAGCACGGGAATCCCTCCTCACAGCAGCTTCAGATCACGGAGCTGCCGCGCCAGCCTTGCCACCGGCAGTCCCATGACATTGTAATAATCGCCGTGAATACCCGCAACGAGCAGCGCGCCCTGCCCCTGAATGCCGTAGGCGCCCGCCTTGTCGTAGGGCTCCTCCGAGGCCGCATAGGCGTCGATCTCCGCATCGGTCAGCGGATAGAACTGCACCTCTGTTTCATCGGAAAAGCTCAGCGAATGGCCGTTCCAGAATATGCCGACGCCCGTGATGACCTTGTGCATCCGTCCGGAGAGCGCATGCAGCATCCGCTTGCAGTCCGCCGCATCCGCAGGCTTGCCGAGAATCTCCTCATCGAGAATCACAGTGGTATCTGCACCGATGACGACCGCATCCGGATGCAGCGCCGCGACTGCCGCCGCCTTGCGGACAGCGAGCATCTCCGCAGCACAGTCCGCCGGGATGCCCTCGGGCAGTGTTTCGTCACATTCGGAAACGATCACCTCAAACGGCACGTTCAGCTTTCCGAGCAGCTCGCGTCTGCGCGGGCTGCCGCTTGCAAGAATCAGTTTCATATCAATGCCCCCATACAATCGCTGTTGCCCGGAGGATCCGTTCAGCATCCTCCGGCGTGATCTGTTCCCGCGCCGCGATCTCCTCATAGGTAAGATATGGCTCGGTGATGCCGTAAGGATTCATCCGGTAACTGATGATCCGTTCGATCAGCGCCTCCGGATATTCCGGTAAACCGAAGGAATCCTGATAAATGCACATGCTCAGTCATCCTCCTCCGCAAGATTGTGATGCACGTTTTCGATTGCCTCCGAGGAGATCGTAACGCTGTGCGGAACCGCCGCGGCAACCTCCGCAGTCTGGTGATTCCGGAACACGAGCTTTAAGAAGATCGGGCAGAGGATCGAACTGGTGATAATCAGGAAGATGGTTGCGACCAGCGGATCAATGCCGCCGTTTCTCGTAATCAGCACGGAGCCGGTCGCATAGACCGCGAGCGCGACCTCACCGCGGGCGATCATGCCGAAGCCCGCAGCCAGCGAATCCCGCTTCTTGTAGCCGAAGCAGTGCGCAACCACGCCGCATCCGGCAATTTTACCGATGATGCCCGCCGCGACAAATGCGAGCACGAACAGCATGCTCGACCAGTGAAAGCCGCTGAAATCCGCACTGATGCCGATATACGCAAAGAACATCGGCGTAAAGAACATATAGCCGGAAACAATGACCTTGCGGTCCACGAACGCGCTGTCACCGAGCCCGGAGAGCATCAGGCCTGCCATATAAGCACCGGTGATCGCGGCAATGCCGAAGAACTCCTCTGCTGCATATGCAAAGAAGAAGCACGCCGCAAACGCGAAAATACTGGTTCTGCGCCGCCGCGGATAGATTTTAACCATCAGCCGGAACGCACGGCGCATCGCATATCCGACAACGACCGTGAACAGGAAGAAGCCCGCAACGCGCAGCAGCGTCATGCCGATGCTGCCCTCGCCGCCGATACCGGTCACAATGCTGAGCACCACAATGCCGATGATGTCATCAATGATCGCGGCACTGAGCACGGTGGTGCCGATCTTCGTTTTCAGCTTGCCGAGCTCGCGCAGCGTTTCCACGGTGATGCCGACGCTCGTCGCAGAGAGAATACATCCGATAAACAGCGCATTCATGAGCTTTTCATGATTATGAATCTCCGAAATCCCGCCCATGAACAGCAGCGCCGTCACCGTTCCGAGCGCAATCGGCACAGCGACACCCGCCAGCGCAATGCAGGTCGCTGCGACACCGCTGCGCTTCATCTCGCGGAAATCAGTTTCCAGGCCGCTGGAAAACAGGATAAAGACCACGCCGATCTGCGAAAAGCTCTTGAGCACGTTCATCTCGGCATCGGTCGGATGAATCAGCCCGGAAAAGCCCGTTCCGGCAAACAGCGCCGGACCGATCAGCAGACCGGCCAGGATCATGCCGACAACCTGCGGCAGTCCCAGTTTTCTGGTAATCATTCCGACGAATTTTGTTGAAAACAGAATGATGCCGCAATCCAGCAGAATGTGCATCACATTGAATTCCATCTGTGTCACTCCCTGTATAACACGCGGAAAGCAGGACATCACACATGTCCTGCTTTCGTAAGATTCATAGTCGAAATTACTGGTAGAGCGGATACTTTGCACAGAGCTCGCTGACGCCTGCGCGGATCTCGTCCGCCTTGGTGTCAAACTGAGTTGCGGTCAGATACATGAACTCTGCGATCTTCTCCATATCCTCGGTCAGCAGGCCGCGGGTCGTGACCGCAGGCGTACCGACGCGGATGCCGCTGGTGACCATCGGCTTCTCCGGATCGTTCGGGATCGCGTTCTTGTTGACGGTGATATAGACCTCATCCAGACGGTGCTCCATCTCCTTGCCGGTGATGTGAACCGGGCGGAGGTCAACGAGCATCAGGTGATTGTCAGTGCCGCCGGACACGAGATCGAAGCCGCGTGCGAGCAGTCCCTTTGCGAGTGCCTGTGCATTGTCCACGATCTGCTTTGCATATGCCTTGAACTCCGGCTTCAGTGCTTCACCGAAGCAGACAGCCTTGCCGGCGATGACATGCATCAGCGGGCCGCCCTGGATGCCCGGGAAGATTGCCTTGTTGATCTTCTTGATCAGCTCCTCGTCATTGGTGAGGATCAGGCCGCCGCGCGGGCCGCGGAGCGTCTTGTGGGTGGTGGTGGTGACGACATCGGCATAACCGACCGGCGACTGATGCAGACCTGCTGCGACCAGACCGGCAATGTGCGCCATGTCAACCATGAGCATTGCACCGTTGCTGTGTGCGATCTCTGCCAGGCGTGCAAAGTCGATGGCACGCGGATATGCAGAAGCACCTGCAACGATCAGCTTCGGATGATGCTCCTTCGTCAGCTTCTCGACAACATCGTAGTCCAGTCTGCCGTCATCGCCGACGCCGTAGGAGAGGAAGTTGAAGTACTTACCGGAAAGATTGACCGGAGAACCGTGGGTCAGGTGGCCGCCGTGGGCAAGGCTCATACCGAGAACGGTGTCGCCCGGCTGAAGCAGTGCGAAGTAAACAGCGGTGTTGGCCTGTGCGCCGGAGTGCGCCTGCACATTTGCGTAGGATGCGCCGAACAGCTTCTTGGCGCGCTCGATTGCGATTTCCTCAACGATATCGACCGCCTCACAGCCGCCGTAGTAGCGCTTGCCGGGATAGCCCTCAGCGTACTTGTTGGTGAGCACGGAGCCCATCGCAGCCATCACGGCAGGAGAAACAATATTCTCGCTGGCAATCAGCTCGAGGTTTCTTCTCTGGCGTGCCAGTTCCTGCTGCATGGCATTGCCGACATCCGGATCACATTTCGTGACATAGCCAATCGTATCAATCAGGTCATTAAACATAATAGAATCTTTCCTTTCCGGTATATTACCCCACTTTTCGCGGGCACATACATATATTATACCACATTTTCCCGCAAGATGCAATAGCATTTTCAAGATTTCTTTTCACACATAAGAAATCCGCACTGCCCGTTGAGAGCAGTGCGGATAGTTGCATTATACAAAGTGCAGACAGTCAGATCTTATACAGGCTTGTTTGCCAGATCTGCCTCAGAGATGATACGTGCGATGCACTCCAGGATTCTGGAAGCGTCAGCAGCATCAACTTCGCCGTCGTGGGTAACGTCAGCGTTTGCACGGCCGGTATCGGTCAGCTTTGCGTTCGCATCGGAAACAGCATAGCGGCAGACCAGAACAGCGTCGGAAACGTCAACATTGCCGTCGCAGGTAGCATCGCCCCACTTGGTAACAGGTATAGGGCTAGCAGTCGTAACAGGCGAACCGATCTTCACTTCACCGTCGGTGAAGGATGCGCTGTAATCCTTGGTAGGATCGCCGACAGCAGAGAACACAACATCAGCCTTTGCAGACGAGCCCGGATATGCAGCACGGTCAACAGCGCCGCCCTTCAGCGTGCAGGTGCCCTCTTTCTTACCGGTACCGGTAATCTTCAGGAATGCACCGCTGGACTTGACCCAGTACTGGGAATCAGTCAGGCCGGTTGCCCAGACAACGACGATCTGCTTGCCGGTATCATGCCAGCTGAACAGGGTATCGCCCAAGTCGCCTTCCTTGGAATCAGCGCCGGTCTTGCCGACGGTGTCCAGCTCGACCTTAGAGATCGAAACCAGATCCGGGTCATAATTGATTGCAAAGTCGATGGAGCTCAGACCGGAGCTCGGAACGGATGCGAGATCAACAGAAACGTTGAACGTGCCGTTGACATCGACAGTGTCCTTACCGATGGTAACCTGAACATCATCAGCCGCGAAAGCAGTCAGACCCATGCTCATGGCAGCCATGGTCATAGCCATCAGGCCAGAAACAATCTTCTTTTTCATGTTCATACTCCTCCAAAATTTATATATGGTGTTCATGCAGTCTGCAAATGCAGATTGCCCGTGAGGCGGATGTCCCCTTCTTCATCCACGTTCACATGATACCATTTATATCTTAACTGAAACTGAAAGAAAAAGCAATGACTTTTTGTATCTTCTTTATGACCTTTCGCACATTCCTTTTGCACATATGAAACGATGTTGCCTAAAGTGGCACGTTTCATGTACTATATTGCGAACCAAAATGTCATTTTGAAGAAAAATCCGTGAAAACGCCGGAGAAAAAACAGTACACCTGCCGAATTTTCTACGATCCGGCAGGTGCTGAAAACTTACTTATTTGAGCATGCTTGCGATCTCGCCTGCGAAATCGTCCACACGCTTCTCAATGCCCTCGCCGCAGATGAAGCGGACGAAGCTGTTGATCGTGATCGGAGCGCCTGCCTTCTTGCCGCATGCAGCAACATACTGCTCGATGGACTCACCCTCGCCCTTGACGAACTCCTGTGCGAGGAGGCAGTTGTCCTTGTAGTACACGCCGAGCTTGCCCTCTGCGATCTTTGCAAGGACCTGCTCCGGCTTGTTTGCCATCTTGGGATCGTCAGCCATCTGTGCCATAACGATCTGCTTCTCCTGCTCGATGACGTCTGCCGGAACCTCTTCCTTGGTCAGGTAGGTTGCCTTCATTGCGTCAGCCTGGAGTGCGACGTCGTTCAGGCATTCCAGAACGTCAGCGGTTGCGCCTGCATCGCAGGAAGCAGCGACGAGCACGCCTTCCTTCTTATTGAAGTGGACATACTCCTTGACAATGCCTTCGAGGCGGGCAAAGCGGCGGATCTGGAGGTTTTCACGGAACTTCAGGAAGATCTCCTGGAGTGCCTCCTCAACGGTCATATCCTTGCCTGTGAACTTTGCAGCCTTCAGAGCGTCGAGGTCAGCCGGATTGACATCGAGGACGGTCTGTGCCAGACCCTCGCAGAAGCCGACGAACTCCTCGTTCTGTGCAACGAAGTCGGTTTCGGAGTTGACTTCAACGATTGCGCCTGCGGTGTTGTCCGCATTGGTGATTGCGATAACAGCGCCTTCCGCAGCGATGCGGTCAGCCTTCTTTGCCTGGTTGGCAAGACCCTTTTCACGGAGGATGACGATCGCCTTTTCGACATCGCCGTCTGCCTCAGTCAGAGCCTTCTTGCAGTCCATCAGGCCGACGCCGGTGGACTTGCGGAGATCGTTGACGTCTTTCGCAGTAAAGTTAGCCATTTTCTGTATCCTCCCGTGAATTATTCAGCAGCAGCTTCTTCTTCGGCAGCAGCAGCTTCCTCGGCAGCCTGTGCGTCCGCACCCTGTCTGCCTTCGATGACTGCGTTTGCGATGGTGCCTGCGATCAGCTTGACCGCACGGATTGCGTCGTCGTTGCCCGGGATGACATAATCGACATCATCCGGATCACAGTTGGTATCAACGATTGCGACGATCGGGATGCAGAGCTTCTTTGCTTCTGCAACAGCGATCTTCTCCTTGCGCGGATCGACGATGAAGAGTGCGCCCGGCAGCTCCTTCATGCCCTTGATGCCGCCCAGGAACTTCTCGAGCTTTTCGATCTCGAGGGACAGCTTTGCAACTTCCTTCTTCGGGAGCAGTGCGAAGGTGCCGTCTGCTTCCATTGCATGAAGCTGCTCCAGACGCTTGATGCGCTGCTGGATGGTCTTGTAGTTGGTCATCATGCCGCCGAGCCAGCGGGCATTGACGAAGTAAGAACCGGAACGCAGAGCCTCCTCGCGGATCGAATCCGCAGCCTGCTTCTTCGTGCCGACGAACAGCACGGACTTGCCCTCTGCGGAAAGCTCACGAACGAAGTTGTAAGCCTCCTCCAGCTTGCGAACGGTCTTCTGGAGATCAATGATGTAGATGCCATTGCGCTCCGTGAAGATGTACGGAGCCATTTTCGGGTTCCAGCGTCTGGTCTGATGACCGAAGTG
>JAFZBC010000180.1:0-6882 GCA_017561965.1 Oscillospiraceae bacterium | reverse complement strand
GCACGGCGAACAGGCAGATGCCCGCGGGAACGCCGAATGCCAGCTCCGTGATCGAGCGCACCATATTTTCAGAAACCATATCGGTCATGCTGCGGAGCATATTCTGGATGCCGGAATCGGCTTTTGCCAGCAGCGCCGCGACGACCGCAGTCAGCGGTACGGTGATGAGCAGCCCGAGCAGAATATTCTTGACGGTGCTTGCAGAGGGCGATTTCCGGACGGAATACGAGATGGCCTGCGGTCCTGCTCCGATATTGCGGCCGGGTTCACGGAATGCGGATTCAGCCAGATCAAACGGCAGGAACCGCGTGACAAAGCCCGTTCCGGCTGCTGCGGCATGTGTCCGCCAGATGAACAGCGCCGTCACAAAGAGGAAGCAGAGGCCGTGGAGCAGCGGGCTCGCCGTGATCGAAAACACGGTGCTGAATGCGCAGAGGAGTACACCGAGGATCCGGTGCGGGAGCGTGATTTTGCATCCGGCTTTTTTCAGATAGATCTCGCTGCACAGGAACAGCAGCAGATAAAAGCCGGTCGTGAAGAAGCCGTCTGCGCGGAATATCACATACCGCGTGAACAGAAATCCGAGCGGCAGCATGATCCATGCAAAGGCGGGATCGTGCGGCAGCAGGTCAAAGACGCGCTTCTGCGTCTGCGGATAAGCGGCGGTCTGCGGCAGTGAAACGGCCGCCTGTACGCCTTCCGGTGCGAGCGCTTCGCCTGCCGGAATCTGATTCATCTCATCCATGTTGATTCTCCTTCTTTTACATATATCCGGCGGCAGGATGCACCGTGCCGTTCTGCACATCGCGGACGATCTGCGGTCGTGTGACTGCCGCCCCCTTTTGTCTTGCACAGCCTGTTTGTCAGGCCGGGCTTTTATTCGTCCTTTACATATTCCAGGACATCGCCCGGCTGACAGTCAAGCTCCCGGCAGATCGCCTCCAGTGTGGAAAACCGGACGGCCTTTGCCTTGTTGTTTTTCAGGATCGAGAGGTTTGCGGGTGTGATGTCTACGCGCTCTGCAAGTTCTCCGGCGGAGATCTTGCGCTTTGCCATCATCACATCCAGATTGACTACGATCGGCATGCGCTCCGCCTCCCTTCAGATGGTGTAGTCATTTTCTTCCCGCAGCTCCACGGCCGCCTCCAGCAGATTCTTCATCACCCGGATGACCAGCCCCGCGAAGGCTGCCATAAAGGAAATGATGAACTCATGGAACCGTATGCAGGTCAGGAACATGACCATCCAGAGGATCGAAACGGCGAAGCAGCACCATGAGATCAGCCGGAAGCAGGCGGCGTTTTCCGGAACGAACACGCGCTGCCTGTTGATGTTCCGCAGCAGCTTATGCAGCTGCCAGAGCGCGAGGATCCCGAGTGCATCGCTGATGTACAGGCAGACGATCAGCTGATTGCGGATCGGCGGATCCCCGGAGATCGCATCGTACCACTCCGCGAGGAACGGGATGCAGAACAGGGTTGCGACGGCGATCGCCAGCGAAGCGAGCGTCAGCATCCGGGAAAGAAACAGAGATTTGGTTGCAGTCCATTTTTTGGCCATTGTGGATCCACTCCTTTGCTTTGTTGAGCTTAGTATAGCACAGAAATTTCTGTTTGTCAATAGTTTTTTATCGTTTTTCGATATATTTTTTCTGATTATCAAGATTCTGAAAGAGAGGAGGCATTGTTCTGCACGATGAAACATAAGCTGATACTGAAAAAATCACAGAAATGTGCGGCACTCTGCATATTGCCGTTTGCTGCGGCAGGGCTGCTGCTCCTGCTGAAAACGCTGTATGCCGCGTTCGTCATGCCGCATATGCCGCCCTGTCTGCTGCGGACGGCGACCGGATACCTGTGCCCGTCCTGCGGGATGACGCACAGTGTCTTTGCCCTGTGCAGGCTGGATCTTGCGGAATCCCTGCGGCAGAATGCACTGATCCCGTTCGGCGTGCTTCTGGCGATGCTGTATTATATTGAACTGTGGATGCGTACGCTCGGCAGACCGAAAAAGCTGATCCCGCGGCGCGGCCTGTTCTGGGTCTGCGTCCTGATCGCGGTGCTGATCTATACGGTGCTGCGGAATATTCTGAACTGACCGGAGGCAAAACGAATGAAAGCATTTTGGAAACATCACTGGAAGCTGCTGCTCGGCCTGGGTGCCGTGCTGCTGTTCGCGGGCGCGTGGCTGCTGATCTGGCACCGCGTCGGGCGGCAGGTGGAGCAGGCGGCCTACAAATCCGTTTATGATACGCTGACCTTTGACGGTGCGTATTATCAGAAGTGTTCGCAGGAAACCGTGCGGGATTATGTACCGGAGGCAGAGGAGATCGGGGAGGCGCTCTGCGGCAGCGAGCTGGGCGTGCTGCAATTCCCCTCGGAAACCGGCACCGTCGAATGTCCGCTCTACGCCTGCAAGCCGCTGGAGGATGCGGAAAAGGAGCGCGGCATCGTGCTGCTGAAAGGGCAGGACGGCTACATGGCCTATGAGCTCTCCGGGTTCCGGTATCTGGATGAGTCGCCGTCGGTCTGGGCGGTCTGTGCGTCCTACGGCATCGGCAAGGCCGCGGACATCGAATCGCTGACGGTGAAGGACGCGGACGGCAATGTGCTGGAAACGGTCACGGACAGCAAGGCGCTCTCGGACTTTTTTGATAAGCTGGTCAAGCTCGGGGACTGTCTGACGGACGAGGACCTCGCGCAGATCTACTATGATGTGTATACAGCGGAGTTCGGGGATGACGGCGTCCTGACACTGAAAGACGGCCGCCTGAAAGCCCGGGATGACGATTCCTTTGCTGCTGCCGCGGATTTCTGGAACAGGGATGTCAAACTGGTGACGATCCGCCTGAAAAACGGCCTGCTGATGCGGGACTGCATGTATATGCCGGTGCCGGGCGTGTTCGCTGTTTACGGCAATTACCGGGTGACAGAGCCGTTTTTTGCGGATGAAAAAACGTAAAACATGAAAGTATTATGAAGACACATGGAATCTCTTGACAGAAGCAAAAAAAAGCAGTATAATACAATCAGCGAAATATACACAGTCGTTTCGCGGGCATAAAGGAGGTAACAACAATATGTTTTGCAGAAATTGTGCGGAAGTCATGCTTGATACAGATATTACCTGCCCGAGCTGCGGATTTGCAGCAGGAACCGGTGTGAAATACTGCGCACAATGCGGATCTGAAACGCCGGCAGGCGCGGTCATCTGCGAAATCTGCGGCAACCCCGTCAATGCAATGGGCATCGGCAGCCAGGCGTTTGCACAGGCGCAGCAGGCACAGCCGTTTGCACAGGCGCAGACCTTTGCGCAGGCGCAGCCGCAGTTCCAGCAGGCGCAGACCTTTGCGCAGGCACAGCCGCAGTTCCAGCAGGCGCAGACGTTCAATCAGGCACAGACATTCAATCAGGCGCAGAGCTTCGGCCAGCCGAACCCGAATTTCGGGCAGCAGTTCGGCCAGTCCGGCGCACAGACATTCCGTTCGGCTGATCCGAATATGCAGGGCGTGAACCGGAATGCGGCATTTGCACAGCCGAATACCTTCCAGCAGGGCAACACCGGGCAGTATTACGGCACGGTGACCTACAAATCCAAGACGGCAGCCGGTGTGCTCGGCATTCTGCTCGGCGCGTTCGGTGCCCATAACTTCTATCTGGGCTATACATCCAAGGCAGTGGTGCAGCTTGTGATGACGCTGCTGTCCTGCGGATTCCTCGGCGTTGTTTCGGGAATCTGGGGCTTTGTGGAGGGCATTATGCTGCTCACCGGAAAGATCAATCAGGACGGCAAGGGACTGCCGCTGAAGGATTAAGTTATTGTTAATCAATACCAAAAAAGAGAGAAAATATCTCCTGAATTTTTCGGAAACGAACACTTTCCGAACACAAATATAAAGAGAAAATTCAGGTTCATTTAAGTTGCTTCCGGTATACTGAAAGCAAGCTAAGGGGGAAGCCGCGTCTGTTCGCGGCAAGAGAAATACGAAACCGCCTTAACAGTTCGTATCAGTAGGGGAGGCATTGCTATGGCTATCAGTACATTCCAGCGCAGAGAAGTCAAGTTCCTGCTCTCAAAAGAACAGTTCGACCTTCTGCTGCCGATTGTGCATGAGCACATGAACCCTGACAAATTCTGTGTTGACGGAAAGGAATACGGGATCTATAACCTGTATTATGATACGCCGGACAATTACCTGATCCGGCAGTCTATTCAGAAACCCTATTTCAAGGAAAAGCTCCGCCTGCGGAGCTACTACTCCCCGGCAGACCCGTATGCCTCGGTCTTTCTTGAGATCAAGAGAAAAATCGGCGGCATCGTCACCAAGCGCCGTGTCGCTATGACGCTTGTGGATGCGGAAACCTACATCCAGACGCGGGTCAAGCCGTATTACGAGCGCTTCATTGACCAGCAGGTCATGAAGGAGCTGGATGTTTTCCTGAACTTCTATGATTCCATTCAGCCGCGGCAGTATATCAGCTACCAGCGTGCTGCGTTCTTCGGAAAGGACGATCCGGAGTTCCGCCTGACCTTTGACCGTGACATCACCGAAAGACGGTACGATCTCACGCTTTCAAAGCCGAGTTACGGCGGAAAGATCATTCTGCCCGATCAGCGCCTGATGGAAATCAAGGTGCCCGGTTCGATCCCGCTGTGGATGAGTCAGGCGCTCTCCGAACTGGAGATCCGCCGCCACAGCTTCTCGAAGTACGGCAACGCCTACAAAAACTTCGTGCGTGAGCAGACACAGCAAACAACGAAGAAACAGGATGAAAGGAAGATTATCTATGCTTAACCTCATGGCCGCACACGCCGCTGTGCTTGATACCCCCGCAATTTTCGCAAGACTGTTTGCAGACCAGTCGCAGTACAGCCTGGATGCTCCGGGCGTCTGGCAGGTACTTGCCTGTATCCTCTCGGGACTGGTGATCGGTGTTCTGATCGGTCTGGTGTATATGTTCACGCATAGAAAGACCGGTTACACACAGAGCTACGTGCTCGCAATGCCGATGCTTTCCGGTCTGGTCGCAACGATTCTTGTGATGATGTGCGTTCTGGCAAGCGGTGTGGGTGTGACCGCAGCGATTTCCCTGACCGGTGCCTTCTCGCTGGTGCGGTTCCGTTCCGCGCCCGGCGATCCGCGTGACATTGCGTATGTGTTCTTTGCAATGGTGATGGGTACGGTCTGCGGCGTCGGCTTCATCGGATACGCCTTCCTGATTTTCTTCATCATGGCGGCTGTGCTGATTCTCTTCAACGTCATCAACTTTGCAGCCCCGAAAACACAGGATATGACACTCAAAGTCACGATTCCCGAAAACCTCAATTACAACGGCCTGTTCGACAAGGTGTTTGACAAGTATACGACCTCGTATCTGCTCCGCCGCGTCAAGACCACCGATTTCGGAACGCTCTTTGATCTGGTTTATTCTGTGCGCGTCAGAACCGACGCGGATCAGAAAAAGTTCATCGATGATATCCGTGCGCTGAACGGCAACCTCAACGTCACGCTCGTGCTCTACAAATACGATGATCAGATCTACGATACAAAGGCAAAATGATGCAACCGCAAAAAAGACTGAGGTAACCCCCTCGGTCTTTTTCTGCTTTTACCTGAAAAACGGAGGGATTCTTGAATATGAAAAATGCGAAACTCTTTGCGCTGCTGATTTCTGCGATGCTGCTTGCGGCACCGCTGACGGCATGCGGTACGAATAACGATCCTGCATCGGCGGGAAGCCCGGACGTTGCGGCTTCCCAGGATAAGACCGAAAGCAAGGACGAAAGCTCCGGGAAGGATTCTGAGGCTTCGTCCGATTCCAAGGAATCGAAGGACTCCAAGTCCTCGGCAGATTCCAAGAACGGCAAGGATTCCAAGGACTCCAAGGCCGACAGCAAGGCGGAAGCCTCAAAGGACAGCAAGGATACGTCCGCGGACAGCGGGGATGCGTCAAGCTCGGACGATAAGGGCAGCGCCGACAGCAAGGCGGAGAACAAGAACAACAACACCGGCGGCCAGCAGAATCAGGGCGGCAACAACAATGCAGGCGGCACGTCCGCGCCCGATGACGACGATCCGGATGAGGATGACGGCGACGAGGAAAAGCCGATGAAGTACATCCAGCTGCACGGAACCAGCGCCAAGTATTCCGGCGAGGGCATTTCGGTCAGCGGCAGCAAGATCACGATTTCCAAGGGCGGCCATTATGAGATCTCCGGTGAACTGGAGAACGGCCAGATCTATATTGAAACCGATAAGAAGAAAGTCAAGCTGTTCCTGAATAATTGCAGCATTACCAACAAGGCTGGTTCTGCGATCAACTGCCAGGCAGCCAAAAAGGTGACGCTGGAGAGCATGCCGGGTACGGTCAATTCGATCCAGGACGGCGGTACGCATGATGCGGATCACGGCGCGATCTACTCTGAGGATACCGTGGTGCTCAAGGGCGAGGGCGAGCTCAACATCACCGGTGTTTATGCACACGGCATTCACAGTGATGATGATATTCAGGTCAAGGGCGGCAATATCAATATTACGGCAGCGAAGTCCTGCCTGCACTCCAATGACGCCATTGAGATCTACGGCGGCACGATGTTCTGCAACGGCGGCACAAACGGCATGAAGACGCGCGGCTTTATCAATATCATGGGCGGCTCGTCGGTCTTAATCGGCGGTGTTCGTGAGGAAAAGGGCGCAATCGCGTGCGGTGACGCACTGACGGTGACCGGCGGAACCTTCTGGGCCATCGGCAACACCTGCTCGATGCCGGATGCTTCCACTACAACGGCCAATGTTGTCGGCATTGTGTTCTCGAATGCACAGGCGGGTGAATCTGCCGTCAATGTGAAGAGCGGCGGCAATACGCTCTTTACGATGAGCTC
>JAFZBC010000179.1:0-4795 GCA_017561965.1 Oscillospiraceae bacterium | reverse complement strand
GTAATATCTGAACGATGCAACACATTATGAGGATGAAAACATCCGCATCGGAATCAGCGAATACGAAATTTATGAAACCAAGGTATATGTCGCGGACATTCAGCTCAGCTCGGCGCAATATCTGAAAACGGCGTTTGCAAAGGATACCTACGGGCGGAACATCACCGCAAAGACATCTGTCACCGCCGCCGACAACAACGCAATTCTTGCGATCAACGGCGACTTCTACGGCACGCATACGCACGGATACGTGATCCGCAACGGCGTGCTGTACCGCGATGTCAAACGCGACGATACCGACTATCTCTGCATCACGGCGGACGGCAGCTTCTTCATCACGACCGATGACGAATACTCCGCACAGGATCTGATCGATATGGGCGTATGGCAATGCTTCATGTTCGGCCCGCGGCTGATCGAAAACGGCGCGATCATGGTAGATCCCGATTCGGAGGTTTCGCGCGCGATGCCAAGCAATCCGCGCACCGCGATCGGTCAGATCGACGACCTGCACTATGTATTCGTGGTATCGGACGGCCGCACCTCCGAAAGCGACGGCCTGAAGCTGGAGGAACTGGCACAGTTCATGCAGGGGCTCGGCGTGCAGACCGGCTACAATCTGGACGGCGGCGGCTCCTCGACGTTTTACTTCAACGGCGAGATCCTCAACAACCCGACGACCTGGGGAAAAATCCAGGAAAGGAGCGTGAGCGACATTGTTTACATCGGATACTGAGCTGACGGCGGAGCAGCGGCTGCGCCATGCGGCGGTCAGCATCGGATGCGCGCTGTTTCTGGCTTTTGCCGGCGCTGTCTACGAACATTTCAGCTTCGGGATTTACAGTAATTTCATGATCTACGCATTCGCGGCGCCGCTGATTTCCGGCGCGCTCCAGTTATTCGCAGTTCTCCGCGGAAAAACACCGCAGGCCGGAACGCTGTTCCTGCTTCATGCCGCGTCGGCGGCAGCAGCGGCCGGATGCATCACAGCGGGCATCATCCGCATCAGCGGACGCACCAACGGCCTGCTGATCGTGTATCCCGTGCTCGCAGCTGTGCTCCTCATCCTGACTGCGGTTTCATACCGCAAGGATTGCGCACAGTCTGCATAACGAAAAAACGGCATAACTTTACAGGCGCTGACAGTCAAAGTCAGCGTCTTGCTTTTATCGGCAGCTGCACCGGTTTTGATATTCAGTTGTCAAGGTGCCAAAGCGTATCCTGTCCCCTGCCGCTCCCGGAGATCAAGCGACTTCATTCGTTGCCCCGGTCTGCGGCTTTCTCGCCGCTGCGGTCCGGTTCCGGAACATCCCGGATACCGGTGCCGCACGTAACGCTCTCTGACAAGGGCGCAGGAAACGCAAAAAGTTGCACGTTTGCGTGCAACTTTTTGAGAAAAGATTTTGTTTTAACATCTCCGTGTGCAGGAATCTGCACACGGAGATCCTTTTTCCTGCCGACAGCGCTGTCCGGTCATGCGGATTTATAGCGTTCAAGCGCTTCTGCAAGCTGCTTGTTTTCGGCCTCCTCCCGGCGAATAAACCGGCGCGCACTGCAAGTAAAGGCACAGAGGAAGACGACCGCCGCAAACAGGATGCCGATGCGTCCGCCGGATTCCCGCACCGGGATCCAGCCGAAGAAAACTGCGGACCCGAGTACGATCGGAAGGGCACAGCCGGCTGCAAGAATGATGCGCAGGCTCGGCTTCATGTTTTTGATAACGGCATCACTGAGGAACAGTCTGCCAAGCGCGTTGACAGTCATGCTGAGGAACAGCAGCTGAAGAATCAGGCGGACGGGGACACCCCCGCTGCCGAGCGCGCCGATCGTGCTGCGTCCTTTTATCTGATCACCGGCCAGCATGACGATCCCTGTCATGCCGAGCGTTGACAGTCCGAGATTGATCAGAACTGCCCTGAAATAATTGACAATGGCCTTTTTCATATCATTTCACTCCCAGTTGTTGTTTGAGTGCCTCGGCATACTGCCTTGACACAATGATCTGTTCACCGGTATCGAGCGTCAGGCGGAGCCTGTGATTCAGCTCGGTTTTCAGTGACCGGATACAGCGGATCTGCACCACGCATGTCTTGCTGATGCGCAGAAAGCCGCAGGGATTCAGCAGCTCCTCCAGCTCGTAGAGGCGCAGCTTTGTTTCATGACATGCATTCTGCGTATATACAAAGGTTTTGCGGTCAACAGATTCTGCGTAGACGATTTCGGCAGCATCAAGCAGAACGGTTTCATCGTCATGCAGAACTGTGATTTTCCGCTCCAGAAGATGCAGTGCCGAGATGATTCTTTCGAGCTCGGGGGTAAGCTGCGGGCTGCGGATGATGATTTCAAGATCCTGAAACGCAGCGTCGGTTTGAATTGAGATTTTCACGCGATCACCTCTCTGTGTCCTATCATAGCACAAAACGGTTCTTTGCGCAAGACCGTTTGACAGATCCTGCCCGTTTCCCGCACTGAAATGCCAAAACCGCACATTTTCCGGATTCCGCATAAAAAAACAGGACTGCTTCCGTTCGGAAACAGTCCTGTTTCAGCTTTTTACAAGAGAAGTGAATTACTTCAGCTCGATGGTAGCGCCAGCCTCTTCAAACTTCTTCTTGATCTCCTCTGCCTCAGCCTTCGGCACAGCCTCTTTCAGAGTGCCCAGACCCTCAACAGCAGCCTTTGCCTCCTTGAGGCCCAGGCCGAGGATGTCCTTTGCAGCCTTGATGACGTTCATCTTTGCATCGCCGAAGGACTTGAGAACAACGTCAAACTCGGTCTTCTCTGCCTCAGCAGCTGCGCCTGCGCCTGCTGCCGGACCTGCTGCTGCAACAACAGCGGTAACGCCAAACTCTTCCTGGATTGCCTCGACCAGCTCAGCGAGCTCGAGAACGGAAAGAGCCTTGATATCTTCGATAAACTTCAGTGTCTTTTCGGAAGCCATGATAATATCTCCTTTTCAAAAATAAAATAGATTTGGGTTTCAGGCGGCCAGATGATTAAGCAGCCTCTTCGTTCTTCTTGTCCACGAGTGCCTGGAGCGTTGCAGCGAGCTTCTGCATCGGACCCTGGAGGGAGCCGACGAGCTGTGCAAGCAGCACATCCTTGGACGGGATCTTGGAAAGCGCCTTGATACCTGCTTCATCGTAGAATTCGCCCTCGACGAAGCCAGCCTTCAGATTGAACTTTCCGTTGGACTTTTCCGCGAATTCACCGAGAATTCTTGCGGCAGCAGTCTGATCGTTTTCGCAGGTTGCAATCGCAGTGGTACCCTGGAGAATATCATCAAACTGGGTGTAGCCGATCGCATTCATTGCAAGGCGGATCAGGGTGTTCTTCTGAACAGAGTAGGAAACGCCTGCCTCACGCAGCTCACGGCGCAGCTTGGTATCATCCGCAACGGTGATGCCCTTGTAGTCCACGAGCACGCAAGCAGATGCATTCTTGAGCTGTTCGGTCAGAGCAGCAACCTTTTCCTGCTTTGCCTGCAAAATCTTTTCACTAGGCATGTAGTATTCACCTCCGTTAATTTGATCGCTCAAAGGAACGCAGCGACCGGAGGCATTCCGGCAGAATTGACTGCCGATAAAAAAGCCTCTCCCGATCATAGGAGAGGCGGAGTTCCAGTATCATGGTGATACGAAGCGGAACGACCGGCACTCCTCGGCTGGACTTCTGCGGCATTGCCGCTGCCTGCTGTCTGTGGAATACGGGATTCGTCTGTTTCATTCAAGCCTTATTATTATAGCATACTTTTTTATGCTTGTCAAGCATTTTTTCAAAAATATTTTCAGCGGATGAAAGGTGCGGAGCTGCGCGCTTTCCGGTTCCGGCCGGTTTATTCTGCGGGACGCTCCTGCGCGTTCTGCTCCTGCTGCCTGGTTCCCTTTCCCCGGCCGCTTCTGCCGCCGGAGCCGTCCGGTGCCTGCATATCCGCAGGCGGTGTTTTCCCGTCAAAACCCTCCGGCGGTGTCATGCCGTCAAAGCCTTCGGGCGGTGTGAATCCCTCCGGGGGCGTGAATCCGTCCGGGGAGGTATTTCCGGAAAATCCGCCGGTTCTGCCCCCGCCGAAACCGCCGGGACGTCCGCCGCCGAAGCCGCCGAAGCCACCGCCGCCGCTGCCGGATGCAATTTCCGTACCGCCGGAATAACTGCCGCCGGTGCCGAAGCCGTCCGCATTCAGCGTACCCTGATAATCGCCGCCGGTATAAATATGGTAGCCGTCGTTCATGCCGTCCGCGCTGACAACAATGCCCTGCGCCTGCTTCGGTGTTTTCAGCGCTGCAAGCACCTTGCCGCCGTCATCCGTCACGACGATCAGCGTACCGGCCGCCGCCTGCAATTCTGACGATGCGAGATAATTCTCCTCCGGCGTTTCCATCATACCGGTCGAACCGACCGCGATCAGCGTTCCGCCGGTCACGGTGATCGTATTGTTGTTGTCGCCGGAATCCAGCGGGCCGTTGAAATCGCTCGTCGGGCCGCAGACGACCGCCGTGCCGCCCGTCATCACAATATCGCCGTTGGAATCCAGACCGTCGCCGTCCGCATTGACATACAGATAGCCGCCGCTGATCGTCAGCGTGCCGGTGCCGTTCCGGTTGAAGCCCATGCCGCCGCCGGAGCCGTCCGAGGCATTGACGCCGTCATCCGCGGCTTTGACGCGCACACTGCCACCGCTCACCGTGATCGCTGCCGCTTCGATGCCCTCATTCGACTTTGTGATGCAGATGTCGCCGCCCGCGAACGTGAGCGCCGCATCCGCGTGAATGCCGTCATCGCCGGATGCCACCGTCAG
>JAFZBC010000178.1:0-5764 GCA_017561965.1 Oscillospiraceae bacterium | reverse complement strand
TTTTCGGAGGATTTGTTCGGGAACAAAATCCTGACGGTGAATCTGCTGTTTACCAATGAGGGCGATACGCCGACCAGCTTTTTCCGCAGCTTCCGTGCAGATGCGTTTCAGGACGGCATAGGCTGTACTGTGACCGTTACGGATTTCGATCTGGTGCAGAACGAAACCAGGGACGTGCAGCCAGGAAAGAGCATCACCGTCCCGCAGAGCTTCATTGTGAAGCCGGATCAGGATATTCAGCTGACCGTTTCCAAAATGGGCTTTGAGCGCGTAACTGTGCTGGAGCAGACCATTTCCCAGTCCTGAATATGAAATACGCCCGTTCCCCGGTGTTCGCCGGAGAGCGGGCGTTCTGTTTATGCGTTTTTGATATGCTGTACGAGAATTTGCAGTCCTTCCAGATAACCCGGAAAGCCCTTGCCTTTGACCGTTGCAATGCAGGCCTGCCGGATATACGAAATCTTCCGGAATTCGTCGCGCGTGTCGGGATCGGAGATATGCACCTCAACGGTCGGGACCTGTACAGCCTTGACCGCATCCAGCAGGGCAACGCTCGTATGCGTATACGCCGCGGGATTGATCAGAATGCCGTCCGCTTTGCCGTAGGCGGCCTGGATCTTGTCCACAAGGTCGCCCTCATGATTCGACTGATAACATTCGACTGTCACGCCGAGCCGTTCCGCCTCCGCTTCGATCATTGCAATCAGATCCGCAAGCGTCTGTGTGCCGTAATGCTCCGGCTCACGGATTCCCAGCATGTTCAAATTCGGTCCATTCAGCACGAGTATATGCACAAAAATCCCTCCAGATCTGTTCCGCAGCCGCCTCCGGCGTGCGGTCATTTTCAATCGCGGTATCCGCGAATTTCCGGTAAAGCGGCATTCTGACCGCCTCCATCTGCGCAAGGTCGGCGCCGATCGACAGCGGCCGTCCCTCGCGGCTCAGCTCCGAAACAGGACGGCAGATCTGACAGATCCGGCCGTTGCTCCGCAGCGGCGCTTCATTTTCCGCACGGGTGACCACGCCGCCGCCCGTCACCAGAATGACGCCGCGGTTCGCACTCTGCTCCCGCACGACCTCGGATTCGATTTTGCGGAAGGTTTCCTCGCCGCCCGCTGCAAAAATCTCCGGGATCGGCTTGCCCGCCTTCTTCACGATCTCTGCGTCCAGGTCAATGACCGGTCGGCCGGTCAGGGCGCCGAGCGCGTCACCGATGCAGGATTTGCCGCTGCCTGGCATCCCGATCAGTACGATGTTTTCCGCGTCGCGCTGCATATCTGCACCGATCTCCGCGATTTTTGCATCGTCGATCGCCTTGCCGAAGAAGTGTTCCGCAGCCTGCTTTGCCTGTGCAACGAGCATCGTCAGGCCGCCCGCATACGGGATGCCGAGCGATTTTGCCTGCAGGAGCAGCGCGGTTCTTGCGGGGTTATAGATCACGTCCGCGACGCCGCCGAGCCGCGGGAAGTTCGTCAGGTCAACCAGCGATACCCCGGCCTTCGGGTACATGCCGACAGGCGTCGCATTGACGATCAGCGTTGTATCTGCGTAGAATTGCGGCAGATCGTCGTAAGTGTACTCCGTGCCGCTCAAATCGAGTACGGTCAGCTTTGCGCAGCCGTCCAGCTTTGCGATCGCCTGGATCGTCTGGGACACGCCGCCGTTTCCGAGCACCAGCACATTCGCGCCCGCGAAGGACAGCCCGCCTGCGCGCATCATGCAGCGCAGACCGTAGGCGTCCGTGTTGTAGCCTTTCCATGTGCCGTCATTCTGCCGCACAAGCGTATTGACGCTGCCGATGGCCTCTGCAAGCGGATCGAGCGTTTTGCAGAGCGGGATCACGTCAATTTTATACGGGATCGTGACGTTCAGCGCCTTTAAGCGCGTATCTGCGAGGAAAACCGGAAGCTCGTCCGGCTCCAGCTCATAGAGTGAATAATGCGGATTGCCGAGCGCCGCGTGAATCTCCGGCGAAATGCTGTGACCGAGCTTCCGCCCGATCAGGCCGTAGGGTGTTTTGAACTCTGTCATATTGACCTCCGTGTTTTATCAATCAATCCGGTATCGTTGCGCGATGAATGTGAACCGCCGCAGATGCCTCACTCCACAAACGATCCGATCTCAATCAGATTGCCCTCCGGGTCTGCGACATACGAGGTGCGTTGTCCCCACGGCATCGTCTGCGGATACATGACCGGCTCTGCACCGGCTGCAACGACACGCGCAAATTCCGCATCGACGCCCGCATAATTGCCCGCGTTGAGCGCAATTTCATAATGTCCGATTTTGCCGGATGCATAGGTGAACTGCTGCGCTGTCATCTGCTCAAAATCGCTGCGGCGGTAGAGCAGAAAGAGCGTGCCGTCCTTTTCTAAAAATACATTGGATGTATTTTCGTCCTCTTTGATCTCAAAGCCGAGGACGTCGCGGTAAAACCGCACCATGACCGGCATATCCTTCACAAAAATGCCGAAGCCGTCTAATTTCATCGGATGCTCCTTTCTTTACGGCTGATACAAAAAAACAACGGTCTGCGAAAGCCCCTGCCGAACGGATACCGACTGACAGCAATAGCCGTCCCGGATGCTGACCGGGTCTGCCGAGGGCATACCGTCTGAGGCCGTACCCGCGGGAATCATCCCGAAGCGCAGCTGACTGTGCTGAACATGCGCTGTGTCAGAAGGCTTTATCTGGCTGACCGGGCAGA
The DNA here is from genome assembly GCA_017561965.1 of Oscillospiraceae bacterium. Classification (GTDB taxonomy): domain Bacteria; phylum Bacillota; class Clostridia; order Oscillospirales; family Ruminococcaceae; genus Firm-04. The sequence goes on along the minus strand of JAFZBC010000178.1, from coordinate 3,057 downwards.
AAATATGCACCCACATGAAGCTGTCTGCGGAGATGGTGTATGCCTTTGAAGCGATCTGTGCGCCCTTTGCGCCGTATCCGTCAAACACAGCAGGATCGGGCGGCGTGATCTCCGTGATCAGCGGCAGGCTGTCAACCGGTTCGCCGTACTGCCAGTCCGGATCCTTTGTGACGCAGTAAAAAAGGTCGCCGAGCTGCTGTACCTGATAATCGCGGAATACAGGCTCCCGTTCCTTCGGGCTGCTGCGCGTGCGGTTCACGGTCAGCCGCCGGAACTGCGAACAGAACACCGGCAGATCATGCGGCGGGATCCCCTGCCCCGACTCCGCGGCAGAAAACGCCGCATCCGTACAGGCATAAAGCTCCGCGCAGATATCCGCATCCTCGCTGAACTGTTTCAGCGCTGCAAAGGCGGTTTCATCAGAGAGATCTGTCTGCGGATAATACGCGCGGAACCCGGTGATGCCGTCCGCAAGCGTTTCCGTCAGGTTGCTGCCGTCATAGCAGACTGCATAGAACGGCTCTTTCATCTCGTATAACCTGCTGGAATCAGACGCCGGAACCAGCTCCAGCGTATGCAGGCCTGGAAAATCCGCGCTGATTTTATCATAAGCAGCCTGTTCGATCTCCGCGGACTGATAGGTGTCGCGGCCGATGTCCGTTTCGCCCTCGCCGCTGATATACACGGTAAAATCACAGCCGTCATGCTGCATCCGGACGACACAGTCCGAAAGCGGCTGGGTATTGTACGCGCCGTGACGGCGGTCGATCTGCGCAGAGAGCACATCCGCCTGAAAGCCGTATTTCTGCTGAATATATGACACGGCATTCTGCGCGCCCTGTGCTTCCCATGCGGCATTCAGCGCCTTCTGCTCTTTGCTGTCACATGCGGAAAGCAGCACGGCAGAAGCCGACGCGAGCAGCAGCATACCGGCCGTTTTTGCGTGTCCCATGCCGTCACCTCCCGGGTGACCGGTTATCCGATCATCTCCGTATAATTGCCGAGCAGCGTGAACGAATCGCAGGAGCGCTCCAGCTCACAGAGCAGGCCGAGCACGCCCTCCTGATGCAGATTGCATTCCAGATCCATATAGAAGCGGTAAGAGAAATTGGTGCCGGGGATCGGCATACTTTCCAGCTTGCACATGTTGATGCCGAGCGCGGAGATCTTTGCGATCATCTGATAGAGCGCACCCGGGGAATTCGCGCAGTTGACCAGAATGCTCATGCGGTCGGCACCGGCATAGCACGAAGCACCTTTCGTGATACACAAAAAGCGCGTATCATTGTTGCTCTCGTTCTGAATATCGTCTGTCAGCACGGAAAGGCCGTAGAGCTTTGCACATGCCTCACCCGCAATCGCTGCAACGGATTTGTCCTTCGATTCCGCCGCGCGCTGCGCCGCATGGGCGGTACTGACGCAGGGGATCACATCCGCGCCGAGCCACTGCAAAAAGCGGCTGCACTGACCGGCGGCCTGTTCGTGCGTATACACCGTTTTGATATCGGAGAGCTGCGCGTCCTTCTGCGTCAGCAGCACATGACGGATCAGCTGCCGGACGCTCCGGACAATGCAGATATCCGGCTCGCGGAGCAGATCGTAGACCTGCCGGACGGAGCCCTGCACGCTGTTTTCGACCGGCAGAATACCGAACTGACACAGTCCGGCCTGCACCGCCTGTACGACCGCTGCAAAGCCGTCCATGAAGATGATATTGCCCTTGGGGAACAGTCTGTCCGCGGCAGCACCTGCGTGGCTTCCCTCGACGCCGGAAACTGCAACGCGTCCGGACTGCGGGAATACAGACTGCTCGTGCGCACACATTGCAGCGACGCGAGCCGCGACACTCGTTGCGGGGATCAGCTGCGCAGCCTGGCGCGCGCGGGAAAGCTCCAGCACCATGCGGAACAGCTGATGCGCCGCATCGCCGTACTCCGTGCCTGCACGCTCCCGGATCCGCATCAGGATCTCGCGCTCACGCGCCGGGTCGTACAGCGGCTTGGCGGGATCGCGCTTTTTGATGTCTGCGATTTTGTCGATCAGGGACATGCGCTCAAGAAAGAGGTCAAGCAGCTGTTCGTCAATACTGTCCAGCTGCGGACGGATCTCCGATAATTCCATAAGAAAACTCCTTTATCTGCGTTACTTTTTTCCTTCCCGCATGGCAGCGGTCGCCACAACATAGATCACAATGACCGGAATGAGAACCGCGTTCAGAAGGCACAGCCTGCTGCGGTGCAGAAATACTGCGGCGGCGTTCACGCTCATGATGATGCCGACGGTCAGGAATACAATGCCGCTCTGTCTGTAATAGGGCTTCGGATCCGGCTTCTCCTCCTGCTCGGAGGGATAGAGGCTGTTGAGCAGCGGGCCGCGGCACATAAGCTGCATCCCGCCGATGATAAAGCACGTAAATGCGACCAAAAACAGAATAAATACCGTGATGATCTCCGTGGTACTCATGATGCGCCTCCCTCCGGCAATCTGCCGTCACAGAGCAGCACGTCCAGAACCGTCAGCGCGGCGGCGGCCTCAATGACCGGCACGGCGCGCTGCGCAATACAGGGATCATGCCGCCCCTTGATCTCCAGAACGGTTTCCGTGCCTTCCGGCAGAGAAACCGTTTTCTGCGGCTGTGCGATCGAAGGCGTCGGCTTGATTCCGACGCGGAACCGCAGAGGCATCCCGTTTGTGATGCCGCCCAGAATGCCGCCGTTGCGGTTTGTTTCTGTAACGATATTGCCGTTATCGTCGGTGCGGTAGGGGTCATTCGCCTGCGAGCCGCGCATCTCAGAAAGCGCAAAGCCGTCACCGAATTCGACTCCCTTGACCGCGGGAATCCCGAACAGCACGCGTGCAAGCCGGTTTTCCATGCCGTCAAACATCGGGTCACCGAGCCCCGCCGGGAGGCCGGTCACCATGCATTCGATCGTGCCGCCGACGGAGTCCAGCGCCTCACGCGCCGCAAGAATCTCCTCCTGCATCCGGACGCCGGTTTCATCAGAAATCACCGGAAATGCTTTCGCGGCAATTTCGGAAAACAGCGCGCTGTCCGGC
>JAFZBC010000023.1:0-3642 GCA_017561965.1 Oscillospiraceae bacterium | reverse complement strand
GTGCCGTCTGCGGGTGCGCTGAACGAAATGCTTGTGGCGGTTTCCATTTTCAGGCAGCGCGTCAGCGTTTCGCCGCCGTAAGTGACCGTTCCTTTGGAGGTTGACAGGTTGCCGGAAATCGCATAGAAACTGCTCTCCAGACCGTTTGCGGTGAAATTGTGGAGATAGCCGCTGCCTGCGGGGATGCTCTGCGCGGGCGTTGTGACGGTCGTTCCGGTGGGGGCGGCAGTTGTACCGGGTGCCGTGGTTACAGCAGGTATGTCTGTGGTAACCGGCGGGTTCTGCGGCTGCACATACGCGCCGCTGCCGATTTTCACGATTGCGGACTTGTAGCCGGTCAGCGCGGATTTCAGCGCCGTGTTGACAGCGTAGCTTGTGTCGTCCGCCTCCGTGAACGTCCATTTGAAGTCGCCGCCCTGCAAGCGTCCGGCCTTTGCGGTGACGGCCGCCGGGACATCCTCCGGCTTGTCTGCCTTGTATGCATACATGCTGCCTGCGGTGTCAAAATTATTGTAGCCGGTGCCGCCGGACAGCGTTTTCACCGATGACGGAACGGGATCCTTTGCATTCGTGACCTCGTAGGCGTCAAAGCTGGACGTGTTCTTCTGATATGTGATATAGCTTTTCGCATTGACCATGATGTTGTTATATGCCTTGATGATGCCGCCGGTTTCACCGGAGAAGGTGCCGTCGCCCTGTGCGTCAGTGCCCTGCATACTGCTCATCATCGGCTTCGGGCAGTTCCGGAAGTAGTTCTGCTCCACAAATGCAGATGCGCCCATGGTCACGCCGACGCCGTACTTCGCATTGCCGTCGTAATAGTTATTATAAATATGTACGGTGCAGGTGCGGATGCGCGGGTGGCGGGAATCGGAATGGTCGTACCAGTTGTGGTGATAGGTGATGCAGTTTTCCGCAGTTTCGGACTTCATGCCCTGCAAATTGCATTTGCCGTTGTCCCAGAAGTGGTTGTACGAATGCGTGATATTGGTCGAGGTCTTGGTATCGAGCGCGCCGTCGCCCTTGGCCTGGTCTGCGTCGGAGCCTGCGTCGCCGTAAAACAGGTCGCAGTTGTGTACCCAGACATGATCATTGTTCTGCTGGAGGCCGATGTCGTCGCCCTCGCCGCTGTTGCAGTTCATGAAGCCGATGTTACGCACCTCGACGCCGGAGCAGTTCGCGATGCGCAGGCCGAAGCCGTTGAATACGGTATCCTTGCCGATGCCCTCAACAGTCACGCCGCAGGAGAGCCGCTTGGAGGCGCCGCTGCCTTTCAGAAGCAGGTCGCCGTCCATGAGCACGGCGGGATCCGTGATGTTTCCGATGCAGCGGATGTCGAGCGGACGGCTGTCTGTGCCCTTCTGATAGGCCGTCAGGATATTCTGGATGCCGGTGACAGTGGTTTTGCCGCCCTTGCTGTCCGTGATGACATCCGTTTTTACGCTGTCCTTGGTATCGTTTGTGACATACAGCACGACGGCATTGCTTTTCAGCGTGCCGTCATCGTTGTACGCGCCGGACGCGGAGCCGTTCACAAACGCAAAGCCGGAGCGGTCGTGTGCGGTGACCGTGACGGTCTGTTCTGCGGCGGAGGCGCTGTCCTCCTGCCCGTTCAGCAGCGGCACGACCTTCAGCGTATGGCTGCCTGCTTTCAGCCCGACTGCGTCTGCGCGGAAATATCCGCTGTACTGCCGGATCAGCATGCTGTCCAGCTGACGGCCGTCTGCATAGACATTGTAGCCCGAAGCGCCGGCGACCGGCTCCCATTCGCAGAATGCGCATTCCGCTGCACCCTGCGCCGCGGTCAGCCGGACGCTCCCGGCGGCCAATGCGGGCAGCCCCGCAGCCGGTAAGGCACCGGCGGCCAGTGCTGCGCAGCAGAACACTGCTGCGATCCGTTTTTTTATGATCTGCATATGATTTCCTCCCTGAAATGAAACATGCGGATAAGCGGCGGAGCCTTTCTGTATCGCTCCGCTTTCATTATAACAGGGATCGCGGTGCGGTGCAATGAACAATCCTCCTCAAAACCTGCACAATCATCCTCTGCGGGCGGCGGAAACGTATTCTGTTTTCAACGATATCTCATAAGAAAACGGTCAGACTTTGTGCGTGTTGACGAAGTTTGTGAAAACTGTGCGGGAACGCTTGACAAGCGGGCAGAAAAGTGGTATCTTAATATTAGCACTCAGAGAGATAGAGTGCTAGCACATCGAAAAGCAGTCTGCAACCCATGCAGAACTGCGGCGGGAAAGGAGTGGCGCGCATGGATGACCGCAAGCTCAGAATCCTTGCTGCCGTTGTGGATGAATATGTCACGACCGGCGAGCCGGTCGGTTCAAAGGCCATTGCCGCGCTGCCGGATATCAATGTATCCTCCGCAACGATCCGCAATGACATGGCGGTGCTGGAGCAGCTCGGATTGCTGGAGCAGCCGCATACCTCTGCCGGCAGAGTGCCGACGTTTCAGGGCTATAAGCTCTATATCGAAAAATGCATGTCCGGCGCACAGCTGCCGGAGGACGAAAAGCAGCGGCTCGACAGCATGTTCGACGGGGACGGTGCGCTGACCGAGGACGGACTGATCCAGTCCGCGACCTCTGCACTGGCCGAAATTACGAAATGCGCCGCTGTCGCCGTCAATGCGATGCCGCAGTTCTCGGTGATCTCCAAGGTGGAGGTCATCCCGACCGGCAAGCGGCTGTATGTGATCCTGCTGATCACCTCGGCAGGCAATATCAAGAACAAGGCTTGCAGACTGGAATTCGACCTGAATGATGAACAGCTGCAATTCTTTACCGCGTTCCTGACGGAGCATCTGCACGGCGTATCGCTCAGTGATCTGTCGCCGGAGATGTTCGATCAGCTTGTCACCGCGATGGGCGCCTATATGGCGACGCTCAGCCCGCTGGTGCAGGGGCTTTACGAGCTCAGCCGCGACATGATGCGGCAGGAGCTGACCGTCAACGGCACGCGCAACCTGCTGACCTGTCAGGAGCTGAAAACGCAGGACATCGTGGAATTCATGGAAAACCAGGATGTCATCATGCCGATCCTCAATGACACGTTCAGCGGCATCCACGTCATGTTCAGCGAGGATGCCAGACGGGAGAACCCGCAGCAGACCTTTGTGATCGGCAATTCCAGCATGATCGTCGGGCAGTACCGGAAGGACGGAAAGACCGCCGGACGGCTCGGCATCATCGGTCCGATGCGGCTCAATTACGCAAAGGTGATCCCGTATCTTGAGTATTTTACGGAGAAGATCAGCAATCTGATCTCCGAAAAGGAGGATGACGAAACATGACAGATGAGATCCGTGATGCGGACGGCTGCGAGGATTTTGAGTCCCTTGAGGAAAGCGGTCTGCATGATGATCCCGCGGATACCCCGGGGGATACAGCGGAGACCGAGGTGCTGACCGACGAGGAAGCAGCGCAGTTCGCGGAGGGCGCAGAGGAGGCGCAGGAGGAATCCGGCGAGCCGGATGCGGCCGAAAAGGCGCTCGCAGAGGCAAATGACAAGTACATGCGGCTGTTTGCGGAGTTTGACAACTTCCGCAAGCGCACGGCGAAGGAGAAATCCGAAACCTATCAGGATGCCGTTGCCAAGACCGTTCTGGAGCTTCTGCCTGCGGTGGAC
>JAFZBC010000177.1:0-1725 GCA_017561965.1 Oscillospiraceae bacterium | reverse complement strand
CATTGCCGCACCGGATGACATTCAGCGGCAGACCGAACAGCAGGTACTGAATCACGCGATCGGCCGTTTTCTGGATGACCTGCCCGAAGAACAGCGCAATATGCTGCTGAAACGGTACTGGTATCTGATGACATCACGGGAAATCGCAAAGGATATGCAGATTCCGGAAACCCGCGTGCGCGTCACGCTGATGCGGCTGCGGAACCGGCTGCGGGAGTATTTAGAGAAGGAGGATTTACTATGAAAACAACCGAACTGATGCGAGCCATGGAAGAAGCACGTCCGGATATGCTGGAAGCGGCTGCACCGTCCGTTTCCGGCAGCGGCAGCAAGCCCGATCTCAGCGGAGTGCTGAGCAAGATCCGCGGCGGGCAGCCTGAAACCGAAGTCCGCGTTCCTGCCGTGACCATCCGGCAGACAAAGCGTCCGCGGCTCATCACGGCCATGCTGACGGCATGCAGCGTTGCGGCATGTGCCGCCGTCGTGACCGGACTTGCATTTCTGATCCGGAATACCGGCGATACCGTCGAGATGAGCAGCAATGTCGCAGTTCAGTTTGCAAGCGAAACGGCACCGGACAATGCGGCGGAGCAGGTCACCGGACAGCCCGCCGTGACGACCGTGCCCGGCAATCCGGCATCCGCGGTACAGCTGCCGTTTTTGGATACGAAACCCGTCACGCACACGGTGACATATATCGCCGGGCAGACGACCGCCGCGCGCAGCAATGCCGTCCCGGTTGCAGATGCGCAGAACACCGATCCCGCAGCGGATCAGACGGATGCCGTTCCGCAGACTACGGCAAAGCCGGAAAAAGATGTTCCGAAAACGACCGCACCGCCCGAGGAGACCGATCCGCCGAAGCCGGTCACGAAAGATGCGCTCACCAAAATCACGCTTCTGGAAATCACCATTCCTGATAATATCAGCGGAGAATTCCGTTTTGAAATTTCCGACGGCGCGGTTCGCCTCGACGCACCCAAGCTGATCCCGGAAAAAGAATGCGGCGTTTTCGTGCTTGCACTGATCCGAACCGGCGTCAGCGATGACGAATTTACCCTTTATCTGGTCAATGACAAGAACGGAAAAAGGGCGACCGCCGGCACCTACCGATGGGATCGCCACGATATCGTCACACCGTTGAATGCGGATATGGAAAAAGCATTCCTTACGACCGGCAGCGAGCCTGAACCATACGTTCCGGCACTCAAAACGCTCCCTGCACCTTCCTTTATCTATCAGTGGAACAGCGATCAGTATCAGACGTTTGATACCGCACTGCATCACGAAAGCGCGGCCGCATGGAAGAACCGGCGCATGGCGGACGGCGACCGGGCGCTCTATGCCGATGACAGCGACGGTTTCCTCTGGCTTGACAAGCATGCGGATTCCGCACATTACCTCTGGTTCATGTACGAGGCAGACGGCTATGTTCCGGAGGTGCGCCGCGTAGAGATCACGGAGAACGGCATCCGGATCGAAGCAGTGCTGGTTCCGGCGGATGTACAGGGCAAGGTGCGTGTGATGATCCCGCTGAACGTGGAAACACCTGCATCCTGGTTTGCGGATTCTGCGGATCAGTGGCAGCTCTCAATTTCCGGGACAATAAGCAGAGCCACCGAAAAGCCCGCTGACGTAAACTGGAACTGGGACGTTGACTGAAATCCGCAGATATTCTAATCACCACATAACAAGAAAGGCGCTGACTATTGCGGTCAGCGCCTT
>JAFZBC010000176.1:0-14501 GCA_017561965.1 Oscillospiraceae bacterium | reverse complement strand
TAGTCTGTCGATAAACCAGCGGGAAACACAAAATAAAAGTTTTTGGTCGAGCTTTTTTCAAAAAGCTCGCGGGTCGAGGGCAGAGCCCTCGTCGCTCGCCGCAGCGAGCGAAATTCCCCTGCCTTCAAGAGCTCGGCGGGCTTGGGGACCTGCGATAGAGGTCCCCATTCTTCAATAGCATCCGCGAAGCGGATACCTTTTTCGACAAGCTGACCCCGGGAACAAGACTGTTCCCGGGGTTTTCCGGCTGTTGAAAAGGAAAATAATAGGGAATAGAATCCCATAATGAGAAAAGTGAAGGAAACACATTATTTTCATCATAATGGGATTCTTAAGGGCTAGTAGCCCTTAAGCGGGGGTATGGGGGCAGCGCCCCCATTATGAATCCGTCGGAGATACCGCCTGAAATATCAGCTGCCGAAGCCGTCGGTTCGGATCATCCCGGCGTAGATCTCCGGCGGAACATCCTGCACGCCGGAGGGTGCCTGTCCGTATTCCGGCGGAGCCGGTGCATCCGTGACCACGGCGATCCCCGGCGCAGCCTCGGTGTAGCTCGTGTCCGATTCCGGCCGGTAAAGCTGCGTCGTCATAATCACAGGATTCGTTACAGTTGTCACATAAATGGTTTGAACCGTTTCTTCCTCAGGCGCGGGATTGTCCATCGCTGCATACGCCAGAAAGCTGCCGGTCATGCCGGTCAGCAGCAGCACTGCCGCCGCTGTGAGCAGGAACCGCCGCTTTTTGCTGCCGGACAGAATCTCCTGCATCCGTGCTTTCAGCATCTCCTTGCTGCCGGAAAAGCTCGTCGCGACCAGCATCTCCGGATGCTGCGCCGCAGTCCGCCGCATCGCCGTATGCAGAATGGATTTGCAGTAAACATTCGCAGCTTCTGCGTTTTCGTCTTTCATGACCGCTTCGTCACAGGCGAGTTCACAGTCGTGCTCCATCTGCCGGATCAGCACCGGAATCAGCGGATTGAACCAGTGCATCGCCCGGCAGCCGATCCACAGCAGCTTGCAGAGCAGGTCGTCGCGGCGCAGGTGGCAGAGCTCATGCTTCAGAACCAGCCGCAGCTCCGGCGCGTCATAATCCTGCTCGGGCAGCAGAATGCAGGGATTCAGCAGGCCTGTCAGCATCGGCGTGTCAATGGCCGGAACGGTATAAACCCGCACCTTCTGTCTGATGCCGAGCTCCTCACAGAGCATCCGTGTCAGCGTCCGCGCTGTGCGATCCGCGGGCTTCCGCAGGCGCGCAATGCTCCGGCTGAACTGCTCCTGCTGATTCAGCGTTACGGTCGCATAAATCACCGCGCCGACCAGCCAGATCCAGAACAGCACCGTGAACAGATCCGCAGAGAAAAACGACTGCTGCGCTGCAATCGGTTCGTTTTCGCCAACCGTCCAGACCGTCCCGGTCAGGTGCGGCTTGAACGGGATGAAATAGCCGATGCCGATGATCCACCAGAGCAGGCAGCGTCCGGAAGCGGACTGCCGGTCTTTCAGCTTGCGGGAGATCATCAGTGCGGCGGCAGCGATCAGGCTCATCGTCACAGAGCAGATCAGAATGCCCTGAATGAGAAATGAGAGAAACTGTCCGGGCAGAATAGTATTGATATATCTGAAAAACGGAATCAGTGGGATCATGAATGTCTGCTCCTTTCGTCCAGCCAGCTTTGCAGCTCAGCGATGTCGGCGGCAGTCAGGTCATCAGTATCGCAGAGCGCCTTGACCAGACCTGTGAACCGGCCGCCGGAAAACCGCTGCCGGAAACTACTCGCCTCGATTTGCAGGTACTCTGCCTGCTGTATTAAAACGTCGTATTCCCGTTCCTTTCCGTGCTTCTCCGAGCGCAGGAAGCCTTTCCGCTCCAGTCGGGTCAGCATGGTCAGGATGGTCTGCGGCTTCCACTCCTTGTGCGGGAGCGTCCGGCGCAGGCATTCTGTCACCATAGCCGAGGTGACCGGCGGTTCGGATTGCCAGATCGCCTTCATGATCTCAAATTCGGCGTCCGGCAGCTTTTTGAACTCCACAGGGATCCCTCCTTTTCATTTTCTACATGTGTCGTTGTTTGTATTATACTACATTTGTAGTGATTTGTCAAGGGGGATTCTGTATTTTTTCTGCGCTGATGCAAAACGGGATGCCCTCATATAGAGAGCATCCCGTTTGATCTGTTATTTTGTTTCGGTCTTGGCCTCCGCCTTGTCGTCGGTCTTGGTTTCCCCGGACTTGGGCTCCTCAGACTTGGTTTCCTCAGTCTTGGGCTCCTCAGTCTTGGGCTCCTCAGTCTTGGGCTCCTCAGTCTTGGGTTCCTCGGTCTTGGGCTGCTCAGTCTTCGGCTTGATCAGCTCTTCCCATGTGGTCGGGAGCAGCGCGACGGAATTGTTGGTGTAATATTTGAGAATGTACTGTGCATCGTCAACGCTCAGCTGTTCGTCCTCAGTGACATCGGCTGCACGGAACTGCTGCTCCGTCAGGCCGTGCGGCAGATCCGCAACCTGTCTGGTGTAGGCCTTCAGGGCAAGCTGTGCATCCTGCACGGAAACAGCCCAGTCGCCGTCCAGATCGCCCTTCAGGAACTCCGGCTTTTCGTCGATCTTGAATCCGGCGAGGCCGTACTTGTCCGCGCCGCTGACGCTGACCTCCACGCGCATGACGGACGCATTGCCGACATTGAAGGAAAGCTCCTCGTTTTCCATGTTCGGCGTGATGCCATCTCTCCGGAAGACTTCGTCGCCGTCGAGCAGCACGCGCATGTAGTATACTTCGCCCCAGCTGTTATCGGCACTGACAGCGCCGAGCTTGAAGCTGACCAGCATATAATTTTCCACATTGAAGTTGATATAGTTGATATTTCCGGAAACCCAGCTGTTTCCGCCCTGGAACACAACGCCCTTGTTGAAGGTTTCGCCGCCCATTTCAAAGGTTCTGGTGGTATCCTCTGCATCATAGATGTCTGCACGCTGGCGGTTGAAGGATGCATTCAGCATCCGTTCCGGCGTTTCGTAGGTCGGAATCAGCGCACTGTTGGCCGGTTTCTTGCCGTCCACGGTAAAGTCACCCAGACCGTATGCCGCGCCGTTCTCGCGTTCTACCACAAAGGTCACAACGCTGCATTTGGAAGTGTCGATCTCATGCTGATCCCACAGCATGTTCGGCTTGACATCATAGGAATCCTTTTCGCTGAATTCGTTGTCCAGATAGACCTTCACTTTTCCGTTGCTCATCGCAGTACCGTCAATATGGCTGACCGTATAGCCGATCTTCTTGACGTTCTCCGTATTGACTCTGAACATTGAGGGGGAACCGCCGGAGCACGCGACGCCCTGATAATAGGTGCGGCCGTTCATGTTGAACGATTCGCTCTTGTCGCCCTTGGAATAGAGCTTCGCATTGTCTGTATCATAAACAGCTGCAAGGAGCTTTTCCGGTGTGGCATAGGTCGGCTTTGCGCAGGGGATCGCCGCGTCGGTGCCGTTTGCAGACAGGCTGGCGATTGCGTACTTGCTGTTCTTCTTATAATCAACCACGATGCGAACCAGATCGGTATCCGTCACATCCAGCGTGTACTCCTTCGGCAGCATGTTGCCGGTCAGCGTGATGATGTTGTCTTCATCGAGCTCGCCGTCCAGATAGATCTTGAGCACTGCATCCTTTTCAGCGGTGCCGTCAACATGGCATGCGGTGAATTTCAGTTCCGTGGATTTCTCCACATTCATCATCACTTCGGAGCGGAGCATATCATCCTGCTTCAGATCCAGACCGCCTGTGAGCACCATGCCCTGATAATAGGTTCTGCCGATGGACTTGAAGCTCGTGCTCTTGTCCGCACCCTCGTACAGTTCAATGCCGGTTCTGTTAAAGGATGCTTTCAGGAGCTGTTCCGGCTTGGTTCCTGACGGAACCGTACAGGGGTTAGCGCAGGCCTTGTCATCCATGGAAAGATCACCCAGACCGTAACCTGCCTCACCGGCACGCTCTACGACAACGGTCAGGCACTTGGTATCCGTCACATCAATCTCCACCGTCTTGAGCCCCTGCGACGCCGTCAGCTCGACCGTTTCCTCCTCGTTGTAAACATTGTCGTGGAAGAACTTGAATGTTCCGCCGTTCATCTTTGTATTGTCGATATGGCCGAGCGTAAGGCTGAGCTTTTTGGCGTTTTCCGTATTGATCACGAACTGGCCGTTCGCAGTGGCGGAGAACGCAGCGCCCTGATAGAATGTGCGTCCCTGCATTTTGAAGGATTCGCTCTTGTCCGTTTTGGAATAGATTGTTGTGCCGATCCGGTTATAGGATGCGCCGAGCATCTGCTCCGGCGTGGTATATTTCGGTGCTGCTGCGGGTGCGTCGATCTTGCTGCCGTCCACGCTGATATTTCCGACTGCGACCTGCGAACCGTCGCTGGTCTGACCGACGAAAACAAGCTCCTTGGCTTTGGAAACATCCAGCTCGACCAGCTTTGCTGTGATGTTACACGGAATCTCAATCGTTTCGGTTTCGACGCCGTCCAGTTTGATGGTCAGTGCGCCGTCGCGGCAGTAATTGCTGTCAACATGTCCGACATAGAAGCTCAGCTTCTTGATGCCGGAAACGTCAAACGCAGCTTCCTCCGCGTAGTCATGTGAGGTCTGTCCGCCGTAGCCGAACAGGATGCCGCGCTGATAGGTTCTGCCGCTCATTTTGAACGAGCTGTTCTTCTTGGCATCGTACAGCGTTACCCAGCTGCTGATTTTCGCTGACGAGAACCACTCTTCGGCATCCACGGCCGGTGTTTCCTCCTCCGCCTGCGCTGTCACGGCACAGACCGGTACGGTCACAGCCGGAACTGCGGCAGCTGCACAAAGCAGAGCTGCCAGTGCGATCACAAATTGTTTTTTCATATTGCACACTCCTTTTCTGAACTGTCCGCAGAAGCGCACGCTCCTGCGTATTTATTATAACAATTCCGTGCCGGATTGTCAAGACCAAAAACAAAAAAGGCGTGCAGTGCCCGCCTCCATTGATCCAAAGCGTTCCGGTAATGGCATGCGCGTCTTTCAGACCGCTTGTTTCCGACAGCTTACAGTGATAAATCAGAATGAGCGCGGAGAAAACACTTCCGGTAAAGCTGTACGAAAAATCGAGCATCACTTCTCCCAACAAAACGGGGGTGACAACCCAGGGAGACAGGGGGATGCGCCGCTAGCGGCTTATTCCCCCTATCCCCCTAGGACGGAGCCCGTCTGGCAGTTTTCGCCCCCGAGCCCCCGCTTTCCTTACCCCTTGACCCCCTTTTCACGCCTGCATACGTTTCCTGAGAATTCCGTTCAAAGTCCCGCAAGAACTGGTGCGGCGTGGAGCCCCCGCTGGCAATTTCCTTCGGGTGAATTGACCGATGCGCTCCCATTTTACCAAGTACACGCCGCTATTTGCGGCTTCTGAAAGATCAATTCTCTCAACATTCTGCTGAAACGCTGAGCAAGAGAGGGGAGGAATCAGGAAAGAGAGTCTGAGAGGAAACCTTAAGGGAGGGCGTGGAGCCCGCGCTGGCGTTTCCCTTCGGCAACAGTGACCGATGCTCCCCAAACGTACAAAGCACACGCCGCGGAGCGGTTTCTCTTATGCTTCTCTCTCCTCTCTTGTGGTTTCCTCTCAGGATTCGCGCCCCGCGCCCAGCCAAAATATGCAACGGACAAAACGATCAGGCGAGGATGACTGAAACCACTATGATGTATTCCGATTTATGAAAGCAACAATAGCAGCACAAATATCGCCGCGCTGTCAATAGAAACGCCATAGTACTTCTGACTGTAAATCAGAAATACTATGGCGCAATGAGTACCGACCTGAAGTCTGCCGGTCTTTTCAGTTACGAATGCCACGCATCGTTCAGGAAGTCCACACGCTTTGTCAGCCACTCCGCGAGGAAGTCAGCGGCTTCGCCGTGCGTTTTGCAGTTTCTCGCCGGTCTGGAAAGCTCCTGCTTGAACGCGCCGTTCTCGCGGATATTGTTCCACTTCTCATAATTGCGCGTGAACGCATCCGCATACAGTTCCTTGTCTTTGCCGATCTGTTCGATCGCGCGGGAGAACACGCCGCTGTCATAAGCACGCGTCCATTTTTCGCGGATCACATCCTGATACCAGTCCTCAAACATCAGCACGGCCAGCCACGGATTGATGGTTTCATAGGTATAGGTGTCCACGTCCGGAACGATGCTGCCCGCATAGAAGCCCGTGCCGTCCACGCAGCGGTCCTTGTTGCCCATCGAGGAATCGAAATCCCACGGCGCCTCAAAGGTCAGGCGTCTGTCGCCGTCCGGCCCGAAGTCCGCATCCATATAAAAGCTCGACCAGTAGATATCTGCGTCACAGGTCAGCTCTGCGATGATGTAGGCATCTGCGAGCGAATCCACATTGACGACCTGTTCGACGGCCTGCTGCGGCGTCAGATCCTTGGTTTCGGTGATCTCAGTGAAGTCCGCATTGAACTGATATGCCTTGTCCTCATAGGCGGCAGCATACATGATCTTATAGACGTTATTGACATAGGATGCAATAAAGTCATGCTGTTCCTGCGAATAGATATCGCTCTTGATCGTCATGCCGATATCCCGTTTGACATCCTTTTTGTCCTTCGGCAGACAGGTCATTGTCCGTTTGCCCTCGCCGCCGTCATAGGAGCGAAGCGGCGCATTGTCCGCGTAGTCCACATGGAACTGATGCAGCGGTTCCTCATTGTAGAAATAGCCGTCAAATTCCAGCAGATAGCCGATGTCAGTACCCTGATAATCCTTTTCCGGCTCCGTGATCGCAACGCGGTTCTTGTTGACCTGGATCGGCTCGGTGAGCAGGTACACGCCCCAGTATTCGCCGTTGATCTGCACCTCGGTGAGGGTACAGTCGGAAGCATAAAGCCCGTCCGGTTTCAGAATTTCCTGTGCAATGTGCAGCGCGGTCTTGTCACGGAGCATGGAGCCGTCCTTGTATTCGGCCAGAAGCAGCCAGTTTTTGAAGCATTCATTATCCGCCAGCTGCCCGAGTCCGATCTTTTCCCCGAATTTGAGCTTCAGCGGCTTCTTGGGATAATTCGTTGTCCAGTTGCCGCGCACCTTGACCTCTGCATCGACGGCGGCAGGCAGGACGTCCGAATGCGGATCTGTCATGTACACGCGGCTGGCCTCGTAGTAGGGCTCCGGCGGCATGATATAGCCGGGCGTCCATGAGGCGATCATCGTTGCGACATGCCGCGCGACCGGCTTCGTGACGAAGTCCATCACGTTGGGATCCTTGCTGACGGTGTCAATGACGATCATCGGCATATTGCCGTCAAGCGGCTGCTGCACTGCGGCCGGATCTGCGCTGCTGCTGCTGTTGCTGTTCTCCTGAACCGGTGCAGAGGACTGCTCCGGTTTGGGATTTCCCGCTGCGGTGCATCCGCAGAGCAGCATGCAGAGCAGTGCCGGCAGCACCGTTTTCTGATATGATTTCATAGTGTATCCTCCATTTTTTCGGGGCAGTAATGATCCCCATTCATCTTATACACAACTCAGAAATGCATTTTCATTCACCGTATCATAAATATTTATATGATAACAAATTGTTCATGCTGCTGTCCTGACGGTATTTCAGAAAATATGCAGGAAAAACAGCTGCTGTGATTATATCAGATTCTCATTGTTTTGTCAAGCGCAGCGCGCGGCGGATATCCCGCAGGAGGGACGCATGATTACTTGCATTTTTTTGCAAATTGTGCTATACTGGAACCGGAAACGCCGGGGGGCGCACAGGCAGAGCCATCAACAACATCAAGGAGGGACTTTATGAAACAGTTCAGAATCAGAGCGCTGATGCTCAGCATGGCCGTCACGGCCTGTTGTGTGACGGCAGGCATGCCTGCAACAGCGGAGGAAACAAGCACGGAAGTTAAGATCGTGCGGCATTTTGAAGACGGAGAGGTCTCCGGATATTTCTATGAGTACGGCTGTCAGGGCGACACGTCGGCCATGCAGGTTTCATGGGACGGGTTCCGGCACCTGGAGGCTTCGTGGGAGGATGTCAAATCCCCGCTGGCCTGCACGGGTTTCTCGCACATTGAATATAACCGGGAAACCCCTGCCGTGTATCCTTTCAGTATCAGAGGGCTTTTTGAGGATCTCGAATACAGCGGTGAATTCCGCATCGGGTTTGATTCCGTATTTGGCGTTCACGGCTGGCTGTCGGATCCGCGGGCAGAATTCTTTGTTGCAGAAGCATATTTACCGGGTGCCCGGGTGCTTCCGGATGATTCGGAATGCTACTGCGGCATGATGACAATGGAAAACGGTGAAACCTATCGGATCTACAAAACGGAGAAAACCGGAAAAACGCCGTTTGCGGATTCGGAAACCTATTTGCAGTACTGGAGCGTGCGGGATCCTGACGCTGCGCGTTCGTCCACTAACAGAACATTTCATCTGAAAACGCCGCTGGAAAACCATTTCACTGCATGGGCGATGCTCGGCATGGAGCTCGGGATCTGCGAGCAGATCGACATCCGGCTGTTCTCCGATCCGGAAGCGGTGTTTGCGGAAACCGGATACCTGAAGATCCTTGATCTGGACGCTGATGGGTATACGACTTCAAAATTCACCCTGCGGAATTCCACGGGGAAGGCAATCACGTCACTGCGTCCCGGTGATCTGAATACAGACGGCAGGCTGACGCGGGACGATCTTAACCGGTACGGTGTCATTCTGTGGGACTTCTTCGACAAGCATATGACGTATGAGGAGCAGTGCGCCGCAGATATGAACGGCGATATGAAAATCGACGCAAGAGATAAGACGCTGCTGAAACGGTATCTGCTGGAGCATCCGCAGAAGCCTGCTGCGGAACGGGAGCTGCTGTTCCGCGATGAGTTTGACGGCGATGCGGTCGATCCGGCGAAGTGGGGCTATGACCTCGGCAACTGGAAACTCGATAAAGACGGCAATTATGTGACGAACGGCTGGGGCAACAACGAGCAGCAGTTCTATACTGACCAAAATGCGTCTGTTGAGAACGGGGTCCTGACAATCGCGGCACGGAAGGAAAACCATACCGACGAAAAACAGGGCAGCTACGAATACACCTCTGCCCGGATGACAACCGCACAGAAGTTCTCGGTGACCGGCGGCCGCATTGAGGTGCGCGCCCGCTGCGATTCCGGAAAATCCCTCTGGCCTGCGATCTGGATGCTGCCGGAGGAGGATGCCTACGGCGGCTGGGCGGCCTCCGGCGAGATCGACATCATGGAGGGCTGGGGCAGCAAGCCGGACAAAATCTGCGGCACGATCCACTTCGGGGGTTCGTGGCCGGACAATCAGTATCTGACAAAGGAGTATCAGTTCCCGGCGGGTACTTCCGCAGAGGACTGGCATGTGTATGCGGTTGAGTGGAACCCTGACAGCATCAGCTGGTACGTGGACGGTCAGCTGTACAGCACGCAGACGGAATGGTTCTCGTCCGGCTATTCCTATCCCGCGCCGTTCAACCGGAATTTCTATCTGATTCTGAACCTCGCGGTCGGCGGACAGTTTGACGGCATCGACAACGTGTATGCCGATCCGCAAACCTTTGCTGACGGCGAAAAGCAGTTCCAGATCGACTATGTGCGTGTATACAGCCCGAAGGAGGCATTCCCGGAGGTTCGTCCGGGTTCTCCGGCGCTGGAGCTGTATACCGAGGGTGCGGATGCATCACTGAAAAACAGCGAAACCGGTACGGAGATCACGGTTCGTTCGGTCGGCGAGAAGGAGTACGCCGTCATGGGGCTGCTCCGGAATCAGGCGGTTGCAGCAGACGGCTCCTATACGCTGGCGTTCACGGCGCAGTCCTCTGTGCCGCGTGAGATGATCGTGACGGTCGAGGACAGCGAATACAAGCGCTATTTTGAGAAGCACTTTCAGCTGACGGATACGCCGCAGGAATTCAGCACGGAGATACAGTTCCCGGCAGATATGAAGGCGGATGTGAAATTCCAGCTCGGCCGGATCGGGGAGCAGATCCCGTCCGGCACACATACGGTGAAGCTGACCGGGTTCCGCTTCGGGAGCAGCGCCGCCGGATAAAAAACGAAAAGGAACAGAAACAAGAAGTATGAAGAATCATCGCAACAAGAAACTATTTGCACTGCTGTTTGCACCGGCAGCCGCACTGACCGATGTCCTGCTGCGCAAGCTGGCGGTCATCCCGATCCGTTCGCTGCCGATTGACAGTTACTGGTACCGGCGTCTGGCAATTCAGATCATCTGCGTTGTGATTGCGTGCGTGCTGATGTTCGCCGCAAAAAAGACGTTTATCCTCTGCGAAAAGGGACGTCCGTTCCTGACCTGGTGGATTCCGGCGACTGTGATCATGCTGTATTCCGCGCTCCGGGCGGCGGGCGGATTTCTGCTGACGAAGGCGCCGCTGCGACCGCTGCCGGAGATCCTGGCCTGCTGCGTGACGGTGCTGCTGGTCGGCGTATCGGAGGAGATCGTCCACCGCGGCGTGATTCTCAATCAGCTGACCGCGGCGTTCGGAAACGATACGATGAAGGGCAGACTGATTTCGGTCTTTACCGGCGGCACGATCTTCGGGTTGATTCATCTGTTTAATATTCTGTCCGGCGTGGAACCGCTTTCCGCGATCGTTCAGGCGCTCGGGGCAGCCGGCATGGGCTGGCTGCTCGGCGCACTGTATCTGCGCTGCCGCAATATCAGGGTCATGGCGCTGATCCACGGCCTCTTTGACCTCTGCGGACTGGTGACATCCGGCTTCTTCGACACAGGTGAAACTGTGGAAAGCACGATCTCTTCGGCTTCTGACGTGCTCCATGCGGATCTGCTGTCGGCGCTGCTCTCGGAGGCCGTGCTGCTGGTGCTGCTTGCTGCGGCGTCGGCGGTGATGCTGCGGAACAGCGCCATGCAGATTCCCGCGCAGGGCGAAGCGTAAAAAATTTGTCACAGGACTTGCATGTTCTGCCAAAATATAGTATAATAAATGCGTTGTGAAGTGCCGCGGAGGGGTCTGCGGCGCCAGAATTGCAGATCGGGGTGGAACATGGAAACAGGAATGTATCTGATCGCCGGAAAGCGCATTGCAGTGCAGTCGATCTATCCGGACGTTCACAGCTACTGTGCTGATTACCGCACAGCGGACGGGGAACCGGATCTGGCTGTGACCGTCACGGAGCAGATGATTGTCTACGAGCGCGAAAAATCCGCACGGGAGGATCGGCTGGAGGGACGGGAACCCGTTCCGTATCCGGACGGCTATCTTGAGGAACTGGCCGTTTACCGGCAGATCGCAGAAAAAATGCCGGATTACGGCACGATCCTGATGCACGGTTCGCTGATTGCGGCGGACGGGCAGGGCTATCTGTTCACGGCGAAGTCCGGCACCGGAAAATCCACGCATACGCGGCTTTGGCGGAAACTGCTCGGAAACAGGGCGGTCACCGTCAATGACGACAAGCCGCTGCTGCACATCGGTGAGGACGGCGTCACCGGATACGGCACGCCGTATAACGGTAAGCACCGGCTCGGCTGCAACATGGCTGTGCCGCTCAGAGCCATCTGCATTCTGACGCGTGCAGCAGAGAACAGCATCGTCCGCATCACAAAGGCGGAGGCGTATTCCATGCTTTTGCAGCAGGTTTACCGGCCGCAGGATCCGGTGCAGCTGAAGAAGACCCTCACGCTGATTGACCGGCTTGCGGAACACACCGCGCTGTACCGGCTCGGCTGCAATATGGATATCGAAGCGGCACAGGTCGCATATCAAGGAATGAAAGGTTGATCGGAATGAAACTGAACAGTGGGTTTATCGCACACAATGACGGGGACGACAAGCTGCTTGTGTCCACCGGCGCCGTCAAGTTTTCCGGCCTTGTCCGGAGCAACAGCACGGCAGGCTTTATCATCTCCTGCCTGGAGAACGACACCACGGAGGAGGCGATCGTCGAAAAGATGCTGGAGCAGTATGACGCGCCGCGCGAGGTGATCGCCGCCGATGTGAAGAAGATTGTGGAGCAGCTCAGAGGCATCGGAGCGATTGATGAATAAAAACACCTATGAAGCGTATCTGGAGGAGCACGGCTCTCTGACGTACAGCAATGTCGGCATCAGTATGCTGCCGCTGCTGAAGCAGGGCCGCGATCTCTTTACAGTGCGGAAAAAGGGTGCGGAGCGATGCCGGAAATATGATGTTGTGCTGTACCGCAGCCCGCCGGACAAGTATATCCTGCACCGGGTCATTGCGGTGCGCGAACAGGATTATGTGATCCGCGGGGACAACTGCATCAGCAAGGAATACGGGATCACGGACGCGGATATCATCGGCGTGATGACCGGTTATGTACATAACGGAAAGCAGCACACCGTTGAGGAGCCTGCTTACAAGCTGTACAGCCGTGTCTGGGTCGCAGCCGCACCGGTCAGAATTGCACTGCGGCGGCTCCGGTCCCTGGCGGGAAGGATGCTGCATGGAAAAAAATAAGACTCTGCGCTGGCTCTGGAACGTCACCGGAAAGCAGAAGCTCAATGTTCTGCTGCTGATGATCCTGCACGGCGTGTACGGCGGATCCGGCGTCCTGTATGCACTGCTGCTGCGCAATATTGTGGACTGTGCGACAAACAGCGACAAATCGGGCTTTCTGCGGAACGTGCTGCTGACGATCCTGCTCGTGATTTCACAGATTTCTGTTTACGGCTGGGTCTACCGGCTGGACGAGCTTTCCCGTGCGGGCATGGAAAACAAATTCAAGGCGCGGCTGTTCCACAGCATCCTGACGCGGGATTTCGGTGCAGTCAGTGCGGTACACTCCGGCGAGTGGCTCAACCGCCTGACGAATGACTGCCAGCTTGTCGCCGCCAATACGACGGAGATCCTGCCGGGCATGTTCGGCATGGTGATCCGCCTGCTGAGCGCTACGGTCACGCTGATCGTGATGGACTGGCGTTTCGGCGCCGTACTGCTGCCGGTCGGACTGGTCGTGCTGCTGGTGACGCATTTCTGCCGCAAGCCGCTCAAGCGTCTGCACAAGAAGATTCAGGAGGCGGACGGCAGACTGCGCATTTTTATGCAGGAACGCCTCGGCTCTTTGATGATGCTGCGCACCTTTGCCGCGGAGCAGCAGACGGAGGAGAATGTCGCCGGCAAAATGGCAGAGCACAAGGCGGCGCGCATGAAGAAAAACAGCTTCGGCGTGCTGTGCAATGTCGGCTTTCAGGGCGGCATGCAGGGCATGTATCTGCTCGGTGTCTGTTACTGCGGTTACTGCATCCTGCAGGGACGGATCACGTTCGGTACGCTGACAGCCGTCACACAGCTCATCACGCAGATCCGAGCGCCGTTCTCGAATATCACAGGCTATCTGCCGAAGTATTATGCGACGCTCGCAAGCGCGGAGCGTCTGATGGAGGTCGAATCCTTTGAGCCGGACTGCCTGCGTGAAACCAAGCAGCTGGACGAGGTGCTCGAATGCTACCGCGGCGGGCTGAATTCCTTTGGTCTGCGGCATATTGATTTTACGTATTATATGGCGACGGATACGGTCGCAAATCAGTCCAAGGCTGAGATGCCGGTCGTGCTGAAGGATATATCGCTGGAGGTCAGAAAGGGCGAATATGCAGCCTTTACCGGCCAGAGCGGCTGCGGAAAATCGACCGTCTTAAAGCTGCTGATGTGTGTGTACAAGCCGGATACCGGCGAGCGCTATCTGAAAACCGGCGCCGGGGAGGAGATCCTCGATGCCGCATGGCACCGGCTGTTCGCGTATGTGCCGCAGGGCAATCAGCTCATGCGCGGCTCGATCCGCGAGATCGTTGCCTTTGCCGATCCGGACGCGATGAACGATGATGCACGCATCCGGAATGCGCTGCGCATTGCCTGCGCGGACGATTTTGTCTATGCGCTGGAGCAGGGGCCGGATACTGTGCTCGGCGAAAGAGGAACGGGACTTTCCGAGGGGCAGATGCAGCGCATCGCTGTTGCGAGAGCCGTTTTCTCCGAAAGCCCGGTGCTCGTGCTTGACGAAGCGACCAGTGCGCTGGACGAAGCCACGGAACGCAGACTGCTGGACAATCTGCGGGAGATGACCGATATGACTGTGCTGATTGTGACGCACCGGCCTGCCGCACTGGATATCTGTGACCGCGTTTTCCGGTTCACCCCGGAGGGCGTCACCGAACAGAGAAAAGGGGAGCAAGCGCCGATCTGATATCTGCAAGTCATGACATGTGCGCAAAAATCAACCGAATAGATTGTTACTAAATAAAATACGCAGGCTCGTTGATACAACATTTTTTAAAGCAAACCAAAGGAGTATGTATTATGTGGATTGCATTCAAAAATGGTGCCTTAGATGTATGCGAAATTCAAATGGTGGGCAAAAGAATAATATTGAAATCTACTGCCATTTCCAAAGGTTGCTACATAGAGTATAGTAGCACAAGCAAAATGAGTAGTTTATATAACGAAATTATAGACGCTGTACAGAAAGGTAGCTGTTATCTTA
>JAFZBC010000175.1:0-5831 GCA_017561965.1 Oscillospiraceae bacterium | reverse complement strand
TTGTATTTCGTTGTTTTCTGCTTCAATTCTTCGGTCCCTTTCTGTGTTCAGTACAGTTTCCCGTCAAAATATTGCAGCAGCAGAAGCGTCACGCCGTCATAGGTATTCTCCTGCAAAATCCGTTCCTGCGTTTCCCAGCCGGTATCCGCTGTGGTCTGGATGGCCTCCTGTACGGCAGGCATCTCGTCAATCGGGTGGGAATCTGCGTTGTAGATCTCCCGTTCGATCTGATAGGCGCTGTCAATGATCAGCCCTGCGCGCTCGCTCAGCTGCGGTTCCTCTCCGCAGATCTCCACAAGGATTTTATACCGCGCCTGAGCGATTGCATAAAACTCCTCTTTGGTCATATCCTCCCGGAACTCCGGCAGGTTCAGCTTTCCCTCCGCTGTCATTTCTGTCAGCAGATCGTCCTGTGCCGTCAGATAGCTGTCCTGCAAGTAACTGAACATATCATAAAATCCGCTGAACCGCAGATAGGGATCGGACGACTGCGAGAGCGCCAGCTGACTGAGAAAATTCGCCTCGTTCTCTTTATAATACCCCTTGTGGTGCGACAGCTCGTGCGCCTCCAGTACCGGCTGATAGGTCGGTGCAAGATACTTGTTGCGTGTCGGTTCCATGGTGTAGATGTAATTGTAGCCGCCGATGTGCATGCGCTCCAGAATGTCGGAGCAGAGCGCGGTTTTGACCGGCGGATAGTAGCCGTTCAGCCGCGGGTAGTCGCCGGAAAGTGCCTGCATGGCCGCCGCGACCTTCGGCTGGTTTTCTTCGGCGGCCGGGAACGTGACCTTGCCGTTTTCGGCAATCTCTATTTCCTCTGCGGCCGCATTGACGCCGTTCACCGCATAAACCGTCAGCGCGCGGATCTCGTCAAATGTGAACGCGGTGCGCTGATTGTTTTCGCCCTTGCCGAGCACGGTTCCGCGGAACGGGATCACCCAGAAAAAGGTATACACAAACACGACGCAGACCAGCGTCATCAGGAAGGATTTATAGTAGCCGCGGCAGAATCTGCGAAAACCCTTCCTTTTCCGGAGAAACAGCAGCAGGATCAGGAACAGGACGGCGAAAAGCACCAGCACCACGCCGAGATACATCAGCAGCTCGCCGACCGCGACCGGTACCGGCGCTGTCAGATGGCTGATGCCGCCTTCGATCAGGCAGTAGATGTGATCGGTGTACCAATCGCAGAACTGCGGAAGGCATCCGGCAAGATTGCCTGCCGCAGCAGCCAGAATCAGAGTGAGCAATATTTTCCAATACTTTTTCATGCGGATGATCCCGCCTTTCTTTTTATACTGTTCAGAATCGTGTGCAGGCGACCGGTCAGCACGGATCCGTCATGGAGCGAATTGCATTGATATAGTCCTGAGAATGATTCAATGAAAATTCCCCGTGATACATCGCAGGCAATTCGATCCGTGAACCTGACGGGATCATTCTGCTGATCATCTGTGCAGATGTTTTGATACCGCGGTTCTCTTTTTCTCCGTAATAGATCCTGACACGGGCAGTACAATCCTTCAATGATTCTTTGAGTGTGTAGGAGGTATTGGCTTTGAGGAAAGCAATATAATTCTCCTTGGAAATGGCGCAGGTATCGCGGTAATATTCATCAAACAGCGCCGCTTTGATTCGTAACTGGCGGAACTGCATTTTCGCAAACCATTTCTGTCTGATCAGCGGATAACTGCATCCGAAGGCCGGCGGAATCAGCGCATGTATTATTCTGGAAGGCACAGCCATCGCGCTTTCTATGAACGCATATTGACAAATATCTCCTTTTTGTGCGAGCATTTCCAGTAAGATCTGGCCGCCGAGAGATAACCCGCAGATCAGAAATACCGAGCCGTTCAGGTGTTCATTGATGAACGCAATGATCTCCTTTGCATTCGCTTCAATCGTTGAAAAATGTGCATCACTTTCTGCATGGCCGTCCAGAAACGGAATGATGACATGATATTCATGTTCGAGTAATTCTGCTTCTTCACGGTAATTCCACCATGATAAGCCGCCGCCGTGCAGAAACACGATCGTTTTTGCATGATCGCAGCCAAATTCCTTATATTTCATAAACCACCTGTCTCAATACTGATTGATTGGAAAAACACAATTCCCGGCCGGATTTTTTTATTATTATATCAGGGAATCTGCCGGCTGTCAAGCGGAAGATCATACCGGAATGCAATGCGTCAGATATCCCGCATGAAAATGCATTGACGCGCTCTGCATTTTATAGTACAATGAAATTGCAGGACTGTCCGCTTCGGGACGTCCGGAGCCGGAAAGGAGAGGATGTATATGAAACAGAGATTTGCCGCGCTGCTGACGGCGGCGGTGACTGCGGCATCTGTGATGCAGATGCTGCCGCTGCACACGCTTGCTGCGGAGGAATATCAGATCCGCGACAAGTGGGGCTACTGCCGGACGGCGCATTACGCAGAGTCCGAGCACTTTGTCATTTTCTACGGCGATCATGACACCACGGGGCAGGTCAATGACGCATTTTTGAAGCGTAATCTGGCCGACTACGAAAAGCTGTGGAAATGCTACGGCGAATTTCTCGGCATGACGGACATGAACGTGGATATTTACGGCAAAAGCAAGCAGAAATATAAAACCAATGTCTATCTGACGAATACAGGTCTGAGCCAGTACCCCGAGGGCTGGGCGTTCATGAGCGCGGAGGACGGCTACGGCATCGAGATCATCAGCCCGGAGGCGATGCTCGACGATCTGACCATCGCGCATGAATTCGGGCATGTCGTGACGATGCAGCAGAAAGCGTGGGTGGATCAGGAGATCACCGGCGCATGGTGGGAGCCGCTCGCAAACTGGTTCCGGGAGATGTATCTGCTGAGCGATTACTACACCGGAACGGTCAGAACGGTCTGGTTTGAGCCGTATCTGCGCAATATGAGCCTTGCGTATCCGCACGGCCGCGATTATTATGAAACATGGCCGTTCCTTGTTTATCTGGAAACGAACCCGGATCATCTGCCGGGGCTCGGACAGTTTGCCGTCAGGCGGTTGATCTCTGAGGCGAAGGCGGACGAATACCCGTTTGACACGATCACCAGACTGTTCGGCACGGATGTGCAGACGGTATTCGGGCATTTTGCCAAGCGCATGGCGACATTTGATTTCGGCGCAAGGGACGCCTACCGCGAAGAGTTCCGCAAGAAGCTCGCGGACAGTCCGTATTACCGGAACCTGTTTTATACGCTGCCTGCGGATGACGGCTCCGGCTGGCTGACCGTGCCGCAGTGGGAAGCGCCGATGCAGGGCGGCATCAATGTTGTGCCGCTGGACGTCACCGGCGACACGGTGACAGCGGAGCTGCGCGGTCTTTCCGATTCGGACGGCGCTGCCTGGCAGGCATGTCTTGTCACGGTCGGCGCGGACGGGGAAGCGCAGTATTCCGATCTGTTCGGCAGCGGCGGACGCGCCGCGGTATCTGCGGCAGGCGTGAAAGAGGCGTATCTGACGGTTTCCGCCATGCCGGAGAAGCTCGTCAGGGTCAACGCATTCCACAAGGAACAGGATTCGCCGTACCGAACCGGCGATGAACGCAGACGGTATCCGTATGCTGTGCGCCTGAACGGAGCGGCGGTGCATCAGGAAAGCGGATACAGCAAAGGGCAGGGGCATGTACACACAAACGGCGGCGGCTGGGTCGCGGACAGTGCGCGCGTTGCGGATACAGTCTATGTCGGGAAACATGCAATGGTGCTCGGTACGGCAAAGGTTTCCGGTGATGCGAGGATCGAGGATTACGCGGTCGTCGCAGGGGATACGGTCGTCAGGGATCATGCGGTGATCGCGGGACATGCCGCTGTTCACGGCGGCGGATGGGTCTATGCGGACGGCGGCTGGAAATCCGGCAGTGCGGAGATCAGCGGGAATGCGGTTGTCAGCGGAAGTGCGGTCGTCACGGGAATGTGCAAAATTTCCGGGAATGCGCGGATTTCGCAGAAGGCGTATGTCTGCGATGCCGTCACGATGACCGATCATGCTGCTGCGCAGGGCATGGCATATCTGAACGGCAGCGGTGCATATTCCGGAACGGCTGTCGCGGACGGCGACTATGCAAATGCCGAAACCAAAAGCAGCGGCGTCGGCTTCGGCTGGCTCGATGACGGCGGCTGGCATCCGGCTGCGGCGGGAAATCTTGCGGCATACGACTTTGATGCGCAGTCGGTGAACTGGGCAAAGGACCGCGATACGGCATCGGATGCGCGGCAGGTCGGTGCCATATGGTCGGCGGCGCGTACCTCTGCAAAGGGCGTGCTGAATTTTAACGGCGCGGATGACCGTCTGCTGCCGGACAGCAGTCTGCTGTATACGGATGATATCCAGATCAGCTTTGCGGTGCTGCGGCAGGACAGCGTACAGACCATCCTGCACTGCGGGGATGACCGCGCATATCTGGCGTTCACGCCCTGCAATGCAGACGGCCAAGCTGCACTGATCCTCACGGACGGCAGCAAAACAGAAACGCTGACGGCGCCGGCATTGCCAAAGGGCGAATGGAGCAAGGTCACGATCCGCATTCTGGGCGGCAAAGCATCACTGCTGATCAACGGGCAGACAGCGGACAGCGGAACGTTTACGCTGACGCCGAAGGCCGTGATGTGCGCAGCAGAGAACGGAACGGCGTCGTTCGGCGGATTCACCGGCGCGCTGGACTATGTGCAGATCAGCTTCACGGAAACTGCGGAGCCGCAGATCACGTACAGCGGCAAAGAGGACGCTGTCCCCGAAAAGGGCGACGTCAATGCGGACGGCGCAGTGACGATCGCGGATGCGGTCATGCTTTGCAGGTACCTGACCGGTGCAGGCACGGTCACGGACTGGGCTGCCGGAGATATGGACGGCAGCCGGGCGCTGGATGCCGCTGACCTCACCCTCCTGAAACGCGTTCTGCTGCGATAAAGAAGTATCTCCGATGGATTCAGAATGGGGCTCTCGCCTGCTTCGCTATGAGTTTGCACCGCAAACTCACCCAACCCCCGCCAAAGAGACACTGTCCCTTTGGAATCCCGCAATATAGGGAAGTGAAGAAAATACATTGTTTTCATCGCAATAGGATTCTTAAGGGCCGGTAGCCCCCAATTCTGATCCATCGGAGATACCATTTTACAGACAAGCTGAGGCGCTGAAAAAATCAGCGCCTCTTGGATATTATGCTGTTATTTCAGTGAATCGCAGAATGCACGGAGCTTCTCCTCATTGGCGGGATCCGGCTTGATCCTGGGATCCAGCAGCGTGAGTTCTGCTTCCAGCGCGTCGATCCCGAGTTCGGCTTTCAGCTTGACAAAGGCCTTCTCTGCGCCAGAAGCTGTCTGACACGCAAACGCCGCGATTTTTTTGCCTTTCAGATCGTTGCTGCGGATGAACGTGCGCAGCGGCGGCGCGATCGTGCTCGCCCAGACCGGGAATCCGAAGATGATGCGGTCATAGGCAGCGGCGTCAAATGCATACGGTTTGAGCTCCGGTGTTTCGGACATGACGGCGCTTTTTCCGCCCCAGATAAACTTGCTGACCTTTCCGGTCGGATAGGCCTTGACCGGCTCCAGGCACAGCAGCTCTGCGCCGGTCGCATCCGCGATCAGCTTTGCGGCGTATTCCGTATTGCCCTCCAGGGAATAGTACACGATCAGGTTTTTCATAGCTTTTGCCTCCTTCGGTTTTGTCCGGGTACTTACGCTGATATTATAGCATATTCTCCGGCAAATTTCAATGGGAGAAGTGAAGAAAAGATGATACTGCTGCTGCATGGGAGTAAAATCGGAGGGCGGCACTGCCGCCTTATAGCATATTCTCCGGCA
>JAFZBC010000174.1:0-9173 GCA_017561965.1 Oscillospiraceae bacterium | reverse complement strand
GCGATAGCAAGAAAATCCAGTCAACAGAAAGGCGTCCGTCCCGAACCCGTGCGTTTCGCTGCGGCAGACGTAAATCCCCGCTTTCAGTTCCTCAAATTCCACTTCGCCCTCCTGCCGACAGTTTGGTATCGTTTTATAATAATATGAAACAAGGGAGCGCCCCCGTTATCATTGTCTATTTCCTGAAACCGGGATCCTTGCAGAACCCCTTGAGCGGACAGGCGCCGCATCTGGGGTTTCTTGCGGTACAGGTATCCCGCCCGAACAGCACAAGCTGGTGACAGAACCGGTTGGAACGCTCCGGCGGGAGCACCTTTCTGAGATCCTCCTCGACCTGCTCCGGCGCATGCCGCTTCGTCAGACCGAGCCGCCCGCTGATCCGGATGCAGTGCGTATCCGTCACGACAGCAGGCTTTCCGAATACATCTCCGAGCAGCAGATTCGCGGTTTTTCGCCCGATTCCGGGGAGCGTCAGCAGGTCATCCATGTTGTCCGGGACCGCGCCGCCGTATACATCGCGCACGCGCTGACACATCTCCTTGATGCTTTTCGCTTTCGCTTTATAGAACCCGCAGGGGTGGACATCCTGTTCCAGCTCGGTCAGGTCGGCGTCCGCAAACGCGTCCAGCGTCGGGTATTTTTGGAACAGATCTTTTGTAACAATATTGACACGCGCGTCCGTACACTGCGCGGAAAGCCGCGTTGCGATCATCAGCTCATAGGGCTTGTCAAATTGCAGCGAGCAAACCGCATCCGGATAAACCGTATCCAGTGCATCGCAAATCTGCACCGCTTTCTGTTGCAGTTTCGTCATCATGCGTTCCTTTCCCGTGAAAAAACAATGACCATGTCGCCGCATATATCCTTGCTCGTATCAAATGCGACACTGACGACCTCCCAGCCGTCGTTCGCCTCCGACTCCATAACACCCTCTGCGTAGCTGTAATCTTTTTTGATGAACTTGCGTTGAATTGTAATGATCTTGTAGGTTTTCATAATCTGTGTCCTTTCTGATTTTTTTCATGTACCCGAAAACAGATCGGAACCTGTTTCGGCATCAAAAATCATCGCTTGACATTTCTGCAATTCCGTGTTATCATAAACACATCAAATGAAAGGAGCTTTGCTATGGGAAACGCTGTTGCATTTGAACCGGAGAAACTGATCTGCGCGGTTCTGTATACCGATGAAAAGACCGCAAATGCGGCAATTTCAAAGATGAAGGAAGCATTCGGCGAAACCGATCTGGTTTCTGTGCCGTACTGCTTCTCTGATATTTCACCGTATTATGATGAAGAAATGGGCGGCAAAGTCTACCGCAAGATTCTGTCATTTTCGGCGTGCCGCAACCCCGCGGAGCTCGCCGATATCAAAGCGCTGACAAACCGCATCGAGCAGGAAGGCGCCGACGCCGGAAACCGCCGCGTCAATCTGGATCCGGGCTTTGTCAGTCCGGGACGGCTGTCGCTGGCGACAACCAAAAACGCCGGGCACCGCATTCCGCTGGCAAACGGTATTTATGCCGAGCTGACGCTGTTCTATGCGCGCCGCGACTGGCATCCGTTCCCCTGGACATACATGGACTTCCAGCTGCCGCAGGTGCATGTGTTTTTGTCGGAGGTACGTGATATTTATATGCAGCAGCGAAAGCTCTGGCTTTCGAGGAGCTGACGCGTCTGCCGCACAAAAACAGTCAGTGCCTCTCCCTCATGGCCGAGCAGACAGCCGAGCCACACCGCCCCGTAGGCAAAATGCAGCGTCATGCCCTCCAGCGGAATCGCACCCTCATCCACGAGGTCGCAGCTGGAACCGTAGCTCCCGTCATGCAGATGACACGGTGCAAGATAACACGGAATCCCCTGCTGCCTGCATCGCCGCAGCAGATTCTGCATCCCGTAGGGCGAATAGCGCGTCGAATTCGCGGTTTCGGAATGATATGTTCCGTGAACGACCGCTGAAGCTCCATCCGGGATCAGCCGGTCGTACCGCAAACCGTTGTACGGCCGTACCAGCAGCACATCCTTCGCATGAAGCGCCTGAACCGCAAGCGCCCGCATCGGTATGCGGGTGCTTTTTTTCGGGATCGGCTCCGAAACCGGAACCGTATCCACCGGTTTCATCGTACTGCTGAAAAAGTCCATAGATTCGTGCATACAAGGCAGAAGATCAAACCCGCGGTGCAGGTACATTTCGCCGTCAAGATTGCGGTAGACAGCCCACACACCGCCCGACAGCCGCCTGCAAATCAGTCTGACAGCCGCCTCAAAATTGGCATGTCCGTTCGTCATCGGATCGGACAGCGGCGCAATCGCAGAAACCAGAATCACCGGGATCTGAATGCCGCAAAGTGCCGCGGAAAGCATCGCGGCCGTCTGCTCCAGCGTGTCGGTTCCGTGCGCAATGATGATGCCGTCCAGTCGTTCGGTATCCAGCGTTGCGACCGCGCGCAGCAGCGTACACCAGTCATCCGGCGTCAGATCCTCGCTGAGCCGGTTCAGCGGAATCCGCGTGAGAAACTGCACCGAGGAATACGGGTTCGCTAAGCGGTAATGTTGCTCCAGCACGGACAGTGCCGATTCTGCATCACTGCGGCGCGCGCCGTCGTCGCCGGTTCTGCTGCATATTGTTCCGCCGGTCAGGATCAACGCGATCTGCATAAGTAATATCCTCTCATTTCACGACGCGCAGCGTCACACTGACGATCTCCGGATGATTGCAGAGCCGCAGCGGGAATCCGCTGTTTCCGAGTCCGCGGCTGATGTACATGGTCGTATCCTTGACCTTGAAGCTGCCCTGCGTCATCCGCGGAAAGAAGCCCTGATCCGGCGCCCAGATGCCCTTTCCGGTGAACGGAATCCGGAACTGGCCGCCGTGCGCATGGCCTGAGAACACGAGGTCCACGCCCGCGGGCGCATAGCTTGCGTGCAGAAGCTGCGGCTCATGCGCAAGCAGGATCTTGAAATCGTCACCGGCCTCGTCGGCTCTCGTTTGCAGGATATTCGCCTGAAGCGAGAGATCATCAATGCCGATCACGGTCAGCGTCTGGCCGGTTTTGGACTCCACCTTGGCATTTTCATTATCCAGATAATGAATACCGTACTCCGCAATATGTTCCAGAAACGGCGTCAGCTGTTCCTGCGTCAGCAGATGCTCATGATTGCCGTAGACATAGTAGCACGGCGCGATTTCCGCAGCCTGCTTCATGAGCAGCTCGGCCGCCGGGATATCCGTATGCGTTCCGCCGTCGATCATATCGCCGGTCATCACGATGATATCCGGCCGGAGCCGCCTGACCTCACGCAGCAGCTGTTCATTTTCGCGCAGGAACACCTTGTTGTGCAGGTCACTGAGCTGCACGATGCGGAACCCGTCAAAGGAAAAGGACAGCGCATCCGTTTCATAGGTATATTCCGACACTTCAAGACGGTTGTTTGCACCGTATGCCATAGCGAAGAACAGCAGCAGAAGCAGCAGACGGATTCCGATGCTGCGTACTCTTTTTCTGCGTTGTTCGAGCTTTTTCAGGTCAGTCTGTTTCTTCATCCGTCAGAATCCTCCGCATTTTGTTTTGAGAATAAGACACAAGTGCAGCTGCCCCGGATCGCTCCCGGGCGGCTGCTTTTGCGTTTCTGTATATACGCGAACGCGGATACGGCCAAAATGACCGTACCCGTGTCCGCTGTATGCACTTGGTTTGTTAGGCTGTCTTACCAATCCTTCAGGAATGCGATCCACTGAAGGATCTCAACAACGTCATTCGCGTCAACCGTGCCGTCCTTGTTAGCATCGGCATTTGCATAGCCCTGATCGGTAATCTTTGCGTTTCTGTCCTCAACAGAGAGGCGTGCGATCAGAACCGCGTCCGCAACGTCGCACAGACCGTCGCAGTTTGCGTCACCGCGGGTGACCATCTTCTTCGGCGCAGGCGTCGTGGTGGTGGTCGTCGTGGTGGTTTCCGGAACCGGAGCCGGTGTCGTCGTTGTGGTTGTCGTCGTGGTCGTGGTGGTTGTGGTCGTGGTCGTTACAGGTGCAGGCGTGGTCTGCGGCGGATCAACAACCGTGCCGGGAACCTGCGTACCGGTCTGCGTTGCACTCTCAATCGTCGCAGACTTCGGCCAGTAAATCTGGAACTGAACATTGCTGACACCGGACGGAACGTCGATCTCAACAGTGAAGGAACCGCTGGAGGAATCTGCCTTCCATTCCTTCTGGACCCAGTCGCCCTGCGTGTAGCCATAGCCGCCGTTGGACTCCCAGTCATTGGAGTTGGTCTTGAGCTTGACTTCCAGCTTGCACGGGCCGGTGACAGCGATCTGATACTTGCCGTCCTCATCGCCCTTGGTCACGGTTGCATTGCCCGAAACGGTCGTGCCGGTGGACGGAGCCGGTGTGGTGCTCGGCTGCGGGTCAGTACCCGGCTGCGGCGGCTCCGTGGTCGTCGGCTGCGGGTCGGTACCCGGCGTGAGGCTCAAGTTCTTGACGCCGACAATCGAAGTATCGCAGGAGCCGGTGCCGAACTTGTCATACAGGGCAGCTGCCGCACAGACGAGGCATGCCTGATAGTCCAGTGCAACCTCGTTGACCATGTAGCCGATCTCATCATAGCGCTGGTCAACATACAGGCCGTTCTTGTTCGGGCCGCCGACGAGTGCGCCGACGAGCACGTACTTGTTCGGATCATCGCTCTTGGAATCGTTCATGCCGGATGCCGCTCTGTGGTGGCAGTGTGTCGGGGAATTGTTATCCCAACCGACAACATAATTCTTGCCGCCGTTGCCGCCGAGAATCAGGTTCATCTGACCCTGTGCCCAGCCAGCGTAATTCTGCCCGCCGTACTTTGTTGCGAGCAGCGAAATGAACTGCATGCCGCAGTTATATCTTGCACTGCCCCAGTCATCCATGCAGAGGTAGTTGCTGGAATTGCAGACAGTTCCGATATAGCCGTTGACCTTGCTCCAGTCATTGGTGATCTCCGCAAGGACGGTCGCAGCACCGAGGTCGGTATTGCCCCATGCATGCGCCCAGCCGAGATACTGCGTGACCTTGGACTTCGCATCGTTCAGATACTTGTCTTCATTGGTCGCTCTGTAAAGCCATGCAGCTGCCCATGCCTGGTCATCGCTGCACTTTGCATCGTTGCTCAGGTAGAAGCCCTGCACGCCATCTCTTGCAACCTGATTGTTTGCGCAGGAGAAGTTATACAGTGCCTTTGCGTAATCCAGAGATTCCTTATCGCCGAAGTTGAGGTAATCCAGAGCCAGTGCCGCTGCATATTCTGCTGCGATATCGCTGGCGCCGTTGCTGGTCCAGTACATCTTGCGGCTGCCGCTCTGATTCTCCGGTGCACCCCAGTAGTTGTGGTCCGGCTGACCCTCGCCCTTCTGATAAAGGAAGTTG
The DNA here is from genome assembly GCA_017561965.1 of Oscillospiraceae bacterium. Taxonomy (GTDB): domain Bacteria; phylum Bacillota; class Clostridia; order Oscillospirales; family Ruminococcaceae; genus Firm-04. The sequence goes on along the minus strand of JAFZBC010000174.1, from coordinate 3,776 downwards.
GTGACATTGCCGCCGCTCATCTTTGTGGACGCCTTGAAGAAATCGGTAAAGCGCTTGGAAATGGTCTTGAAGTGATCGGTCAGGCCGAGCTTGTTGTACGATTCCTTGAACTCGTAGAAGCTCCAGCCGATCGTGCTTGCTGCATAGCCCTGCGGCAGGCCGAACATGACATGGTCACCTGCGTCATGGTAGCCGCCCTTGACCTCGTCATCCATATGGCAGTTGCCGCGCCATTCGATCGCACAGCCGGAAATATCACCGCACATGTTTGCATCGTACAGATACAGGCTGTACTGAAGCAGTCTTGCGTAGTTGTCATTGCCGGCTGCCGTCGCAGCGAGCGGTGCCGAGGATGTACCGGTCGCAATCAGAGCGCTCAGGGACATCACGGCGCTGGTGCAGACTGCACCGACGCGCTTCATCAAATGTTTGCTCATGAAAAAACCCCTCTCAATATTCGTTTTTACATTCCAAAAATCCCTCTTATTTTTGGGTCGGAAGTCCGACAGTTACATTATAGCCGAAAACAGGCTGTATTATATGGACAATTTGTGAACATTCGGTGAATATTCGCCAAACAATTCGCTGTTTTGTCCCATTTTCTCTCCGCAAACCTTGGAAATTCCTGCGGTTTCGCGGAAAACAAAGCGGTCATTGCGCGCCGGAAAGCATGCTGAAATAATATCATTTTTTGCGCTTTTTCGTGTTTAACGTCAATTATTGCGCAGACAGCGTGTAAACCTTCCGTGACATATTACATTCTGTATACACGCGAATTTGTTAAAAGCAGCGTGTTGTCTGCATTTTCAGTATGCCCCCGCCATGCTCCCGGAGATTTTTTCGCCGCAGGATTTGACAAATCCGCCGTATCATGCTATACTATGGTTATCTTATCGGCACAGACCGGAAAGGAGCGGTTTATGAAGATAACCGACATTCCGCAGGTGGCACATTCTGTATCCGCAGCGGCCGGCAGCATCGTCCGCGGTGCGGAGGATACTATATATATGCTGACGGCAGCGCTGCTCTGCGGCGGACATGTTCTGCTTGAGGATCTGCCCGGCACCGGAAAAACGACACTCGTCAAGGCATTCGCTGTGCTGACCGGCTGCGATTCCCGCCGGATTCAGTGTACGCCGGATCTCATGCCGGCTGACCTCACCGGCTTTGAGCTGCTCGTGCAGCAGCCGGACGGCAGTCGTTCGATGCAGTTCCGCAAAGGGCCGGTCTTTACGAATCTGCTGCTGGCAGACGAGATCAACCGCATGGCGCCGCGTTCGCAGGCCGGTCTGCTGGAATGCATGGCCGAGCAGCAGGTCACGGCAGGCGGCACCAGCTATTCGCTGCCCAAGCCGTTCTTCGTCATTGCGACACAGAACCCGATTGAGCTGCAAGGCACGTTTCCGCTCCCGGAGGCACAGCTCGACCGCTTTTTCATGTGCTTATCGCTCGGCACGCCTGACCGCGAACATGAACGTGAGGTATTGAAAGACCGTCAGACCGCAGATCCGTTGGACGCGCTCAAACCCGTAACGGATCCGGATACACTGCTGGATGCACAGCAGGCTGTCCGCAGCGTCGCCGCCTCAGATGACACGCTCAATTATCTGCTGGATCTTGCAGATGCAACACGGCGGCACAAACAGATCCGGTTCGGTCTGAGCACGCGCGGCGCACTGGCCGTCCGGCACGCGGCACAGGCCGCCGCAGCCATGGAGGGACGCGATTATCTGCTCCCGGACGATATTAAAAAGGTATTCCCCGCAGTCTGCGCCCACCGCATCCACGCGGCTGAGGGACTGCTCACTGACCGTCAGGCCGCGCTCAAGCTCGTCGATGAGATCCTGAACAGCGTGCCTGTCCCGAAGTCATGATCCTCGTCATTCTGCTGCTCTGTATTCTCGGCGTCCTGATGCTGTCGCAGGCGCTGATTCAGCGCTTCGGCTACAAGAATCTCACCTACGAGCTCTCCTTCTCCGAGAAGGAGGTCTTTGAGGGCGACACCGTCACACTGACCGAAACCATTTGCAGCAGAAAGCCGCTCCCGCTGCCGTGGGTGAAAGCGGAGCTGACAACGCAGTCTGCACTGCTGTTCGCTTCAAAGCAGTCCACTGTTTCGGAGGACACGCGGTTTGTGTCAAGCTATTTCACGCTGCTCCCCTACCGCCGGATCGAGCGGCACTGGAACGTCACCTGCACGCAGCGCGGCATGTATACCGTATCCCATGCGGTGATCGTGCTCAGTGATCTGTTCGGCGCGCCGGAGCTTTCCCACCCGATGCCGGAGGCGCACGCGGAGCTGACCGTCCTGCCCGCAAGACGGCACACATCCGTTCCCGAAGCCTTCCCGCAGCAGCTCATGGGCGATGTGATCCGCCGTAGAATGCTGATCCCCGACCGCATTGCGGTCAGCGGGATCCGCCCGTATGCCGACGGCGATCCGGTGCGTGACATCTGCTGGAGCGCCTCTGCGAGAACCGAGCAGCCCATGGTACGGCAGTTTCAGGAAACCGCTTCTCCGACAGCCGCGATCCTGCTGAATATGCAGACGCGCGAAACCGACCGCGATACCGCTTCCGACCGCCCGGCACTGGAAAACTGCATCCGGCTCTGCGCCGCCTGCATCAACGCGGCAGCACAAATGCGCATTCCCGTGCGGTTCTGCGCCAACACCACCGTGAACGGTGCCGCTGCGGAAACGCCGTTCCGTTCCGGCAACGATGCGCTGTATCCCGTGCTGCGGTTGCTTGCAGCACTCCCCGCGACCGTATCAGGCCGCTGTGAATCCATGATCAAAGCTGTGCGGCAGCAGAACAGCAATGCCGCGATCATTCTCATCACTGTGCAGCCGACCGAAGCCCTCATACAGCTGGCTGACCGCGATCCTGCACTGACGGTCATCTCCCTGAAACCGCTCCGCGACCGGGAGATCCGACCGAATATCCGTCATATCAATCTCATTCAGGAAAGGATGATTTCATCATGAAATGTTTCAAATTCACCGGAATCCTCTGTGCGCTGCTGCTTGCAGGCACAGCCGCAGGATGCACTGTCAGCGATCAGCCGCTGACCTCTGAACCGATCATCAGCGCATCGTCAGAACCGGATGTTGCCGTGCAGGAGAGCAGCGCCGGGAACGCAGATGCCCAGCAGACGCCCTCCGGCGACAGCAAGCCCGCAGAAAACAACGGCGGCGGCTCGCCCGCACAGAATGCGGATGATCCCGGCACGCCGTCCCAGCAGGGCGGAGCGGATACCCCCGCGCAGCAGGATCCGGAGGAACAGGCAAGCTCCGGTAACGATTACAAGATCGGCAGCGAGCCGACGCTGAGCATCGGCGTCATTACGGCTCAGCCGGGGCAGAAAAGCGTGCCTGTCAGCGTGAAAATCTCGAACAATCCCGGCTATTCCTTCGGCGGCATCCGTCTGCTGTATGACAAAAAGCTCTCCCCGAAGCTCGATTCCGACGAGGACCCGGCCATCCCGGTCTATGATGTCGGCCCCGCAGCAAGCAAAGCCATGACCGACTGCGCAGTTTCCCCGGAAAACCGGATCGTCGCATTCGGCGTGCTCAGCCAGAAGGACTGCACCGAAGACGGCATCCTGTTCACGGCATATTTCGACATTCCTGCGGACGCCGCATCCGGCACGGTCTATAAGCTGGAAACCGGCGTGGAGCGCATGATCAATGCCGACTCCCAGCCGATCAATCTGAAACTGGTCGGCGGCGAAATCCGCGTGCAGTAAGCATGATATTTCATCAGCCCGGTGATTCT
>JAFZBC010000173.1:0-1642 GCA_017561965.1 Oscillospiraceae bacterium | reverse complement strand
GCCGCCGATGACCTGCACCTTATCGACGATGCGGTAGGCCTGCTCCTGGAGGCGCTTCTGCACGTCCTCGGAGATGGTCAGCATCGGGGCGGAGCAGAACGAATCACCGGTGTGTACGCCCATCGGGTCAATGTTCTCAATAAAGCAGACGGTAATCATGTTGCCCTTGGCATCGCGGACGACCTCGAGCTCGAGCTCCTCCCAGCCGGTGACGCACTCCTCAACGAGCACCTGACCGACCAGAGATGCCTGCAAGCCTCTTGCACAGACGACCTTCAGCTCCTCGACATTGTAGACCATGCCGCCGCCGGCGCCGCCCATGGTATAGGCCGGACGCAGAACGACCGGATAGCCGAGCTGATCCGCAATCTTCACAGCCTCGTCTACGGAATAGGCGACCTCGCTGCGTGCCATTTCCACGCCGATGGACTCCATCGTTTCCTTGAACTCGATTCTGTCCTCGCCGCGCTCAATCGCATCGACCTGCACGCCGATGACCTTGACGCCGTACTCCTTGAGGACGCCTGCCTTGTCAAGCTCGGAGCAAAGGTTCAGACCGGACTGTCCGCCAAGGTTCGGCAGCAGCGCGTCCGGGCGCTCCTTCTTGATGATCTCGGTCAGACGTGCGCAGTTCAGCGGCTCGATGTAGGTCACATCGGCAACGCCCGGGTCCGTCATGATCGTGGCGGGGTTGGAGTTGACGAGCACGATCTTGTATCCGAGCTTGCGCAGTGCCTTGCAAGCCTGTGTGCCGGAATAATCGAACTCGCATGCTTGTCCGATGATAATCGGGCCTGAGCCGATGATCATCACTTTGTTAATATCAGTTCTTTTTGGCATATTGCGAACACCTCACTTCAACTACACATTATAGCATAAACCTACCCCGAATTGCAAGTGTTTTTTCCGATTTTAGCAAATTTCACATTTCAGATTATTTTTCTCACGATTCTCCCGGCGGTTTGGGCTGATTTGCCAGTTTCATCCGGTGAAACGCAGAAAGCCCGCATTCCCGTAACCGATGTACGGGAATGCGGGCTGAAATACTGCCGCGTCAGTCTGTATACGGGACTTTATTCTTCATTTTTGCCGCGGACATCTGCCCATGAGATGTTCTTGAGTGCGACGTTCTTTTCCGTATAGTACCGGAGGATCATCTGTGCGTCCTCCACGCTGACCATATTGTCGCGGTTGATGTCCGCACACAGGATCTGCTGTTTGCTCAGTCCCTGATCCAGACCTGCGACATAGGCCGTGTACGCTTTCAGCGCCAGCTGTGCGTCGGCTACATCGACCGCACCGTTGCCGTCGGTGTCGCCGAGCGCGGTCAGGCAGTCGTAATCCGCTGTGCCGAAATCCTTTCCGAAGGATTTCAGAGCGATCATATCATCTTCCAGATCAGCATCATATTCATTGGGATTCACCGCATTTATTTTGCTCAGATCGACCACACACAGGCACCGGTCATTATAACTGCGGACACCGTAGTACGTATCCCATGCGCCCACACAGACCGCCACACGGAACAGCTCCTCGCCGTTTTCGTCGAGGAATGCGACGGTTGCATCAACAGTACCGCTGTCGTTGAATCTGTTTTCCGCTTTCGACATGAGCCGCGGGAGAATGAGCATTCCGCCGTCAT
>JAFZBC010000172.1:0-2035 GCA_017561965.1 Oscillospiraceae bacterium | reverse complement strand
CGAGGATGAAGCAGTGTCGGATCCGGAACCCGATGCTGATGCCGACACGGAACCGGAGCCCGAGGCAGAGGCCGTCACGGAGCCGGAGCCCGAGGCAGAGGCCGTCACGGAGCCGGAACCCGAAGCTGAGGCCGTCACGGAGCCGGAACCCGAGGCAGTAGCCGTCACGGAGCCGGAACCCGAGGCAGTAGCCGTCACGGAGCCGGAACCTGAGGCAGAAGTCGTCAAGGAGCCGGAACCCGAGGCAGTAGCCGTCGCAGAACCGGAACCTGAGGCAGAAGCCGTCGCGGAGCCGGAACCGGAACCAGAAAAGACTCCGAAGCCTGCAAATACGCAGAAAATCCCGGTGACGCCGGAGCAGATCCATGCAGAGCAGGCAGCGGAACGCGCGTCCTTTGTGATGCCGCAGTTCACCGAAACCTTGCAGGAGCTCTCCATGCAGATGCAGTGGGATCAGCGTTCCGCGCCCGACCGCCGCTCGCAGCGTTCTGAAGCAGCCGCAGAGGAACGCGTGGAAATGGAGATCGAGGGCACTGTTCTGGTACACTATAACGGCAATGATGAGCGCGTCAGAGTGCCCGCCGGCATCACGAAAATCGGCGTCGGCGCCTTTGCGGGCAACCGCAATCTGCGCACAGTCTATCTGCCGGACGGTCTGCTGCGGCTTGAGGAACAGGCGTTCTCCAGCTGCCGTCAGCTTGAGGAGGTCCGCTTCCCGGATTCCCTGCGCTGCATCAACAATGAGGCATTCCGCGGCTGTATCGCGCTGCGGTCTGTCCGACTGCGCGGCTCGCTCACGCAGATCGGCGCCAGTGCATTTTCCGGCTGCCGCAGCATGACGTCCGTCACGCTGGACTGCCCGGTCGAGAAAATCGGCTATGACGCTTTCTACGATTGCAGCAGCCTGACAGAAATCACTGTCAGCGAAGGCTCGCTGGCATTCCGCAGCATCGACGGCATCCTGTTCGATTACGACGGCAAGCATCTGATGCTCTATCCGGCAGGCCGCCTCTCAACGGATTATATCGTGCCGGAACATGTGTATTCGATCGGTGACAGCGCATTCTGCGGCTGCGATCATCTGGAGCGCATCAAGCTGACCAGAAACGTCAAGCTGATCGGCTCCTCGGCATTCCGCAACTGCATGAAGCTCCGCGAGGTCGTTTTCCCGGAAAATCTGGAAACGATCAAAAACTGCGCGTTCCAGAACTGCATCAGCCTGACGCGTGTCAATCTGCCGTACTGGACAGCGTATATCGGCGCATATGCATTCAGCGGGTGCAAGCAGCTCTCCGAGGTGCATCTGCCCTCCAAGCTGACCGAGCTCTGCATGGGTATCTTTGAATACTGCGCATCGCTCACGCAGCTCCGGCTGCCGGACGGCATCGTGAAAATCGGCGAAAAAGCGTTTATTTCTTCCGGTATCGCCGAGCTGTTCGTCCCGTATTCCGTATCCAGGATCGAGCACCGCGCATTCGCCTGCTGTTCCGGTCTGCGGTTTATCTTCCTGTCGAACCGGATCAATCAGATCGCGTCCGATGCATTTGAAAAGCACAGCGCGTCCCTGACGATCTTCGGCATCACGAATTCCAAGGCGTCGGAATACGCCGAAACCAGCAGGATCCGGTTTGAGCCGATGTTCGCGCTCAGCCCCGGAAACGGCTATCAGGTGCTGCATAAGTATTACGGCGTGTTCCGGGAGGTCATCATTCCGCCGGACGTGAACGTCATCTCCGCACACGCATTCCAGGACTGCAAGTCGCTGCATATCATCGACCTGCCCTCCGGCATCGGAGAGATCGGCGCAGAAGCGTTCCGCGGCTGTGTCAATCTGGAAAAAGTCACGATGACGAACCTGATCATGTCGGTCGGAGAGAATGCCTTTGCGGACTGCGATGCGCTGAAAGAACTGAAAATCACCGATCTTTCGCAGTCGTATCCTGTCAAGGTGCAGCGGAAGATCCACCGGAATTTCTACCGCGTGCTGAAAGAAATCCGTCCGGAAACTGCGGAGGAATATGCAAAGAAATACAAT
>JAFZBC010000171.1:0-1772 GCA_017561965.1 Oscillospiraceae bacterium | reverse complement strand
GCCTGATAGGTCACAAGGATGATATCCGGATCGAAGGATTCCTCCTTGCCGTCGATCGTCAGGACTGCCGCATCCTCGGTCAGTCTGAACGCGCCGGACTTGATCGCCTTGATCAGCACCGGCACACGGTCGCGGTAAAGGTCGCGGATCGTGTTGAAGTTCGGTGCATACTGCACATCCGCGATGGCGGAAACATCGTCTGCGATCTCAACCTGCTTGACGTTCAGCTCCTCCGCGATAATATCGGTGAAGCGTGCAACGATCTTTGCTGCCTCCTCCGAAACCAGTGCCGCACGGAGCGTCGAAAGCGGCTGACGGATCTTGATATTGTTCTTGCTGCGGAGCGCGTGTGCCAGAGAAATGACGTTTCTGGTCAGCTCGATCTCATGCAGCAGTGCCTTGTTCTCAAACTCCGCAGGGATCTGCGGCCATGCAGCCAGATGCACGGAATCCGAGCCGGTCAGAATGCGGTAGAGATAATCCGAAAGGATCGGCGCGGCCGGTGCAAACAGCTTGCAGGTGTTGACCAGCACATACAGCAGCGTATCGTATGCGTTCTTCTTGTCCGCGGTCATCTCCTTGCCCCAGAAGCGGCGGCGGGAGCGGCGGATGAACCAGTTGGTCAGGCCGTCCATGAGCGCGTCAAGGTTATCGGTGAAGTGGTTGACAAAATACTGCTCCATGTTCGCGGAGATCTTCTGCTCCGTTTCGCAGAGCAGCGCCAGAATCCACTTATCCAGCTCGTTATCGGACTGCGGCACCGGAACTGCATCCGGATGATAGCCGTCGATATTCGCATAGGAAATGAAGAAGTTGCAGGCGTTCCACAGCGGCAGGATCAGCTGCTGGAGCATATCCTTGATGCCGCTGTCCTTGAAGCGCAGGTCACCGACCAGCATCGCGTTGGACTGGAACAGATACAGTCTGAATGCATCCGTGCCGAACTCCTTCATGAGCTGCATCGGATCGGTATAATTGTGATTGGACTTGGAGAGCTTCTTGCCGTTCTCGTCCAGGATCGTGCCGTGAACAACGCAGTTCTTGAACGCCGGACGGTCAAACAGCGCGGTCGCCATGACATGCAGGTAATAGAACCAGCAGCGGATCTGACCGGTGTACTCGACAATGAAATCGCACGGGAAGTGGGACTCGAACCACTCCTTGTTCTCAAACGGATAATGCTTCTGCGCAAACGGTACGCAGCCGGATTCAAACCAGCAGTCCAGCACCTCCGGAACGCGGTGCATGGTCGCGCCGCACTTGCACGGGAAGGTGACCTCGTCCACAAACTGTCTGTGCAGATTATTGAGCCGCTTGCCGCTTCTCTGCTCGATCTCATCCAGTGAGCCGAGCACGACGCGCTCGCCGCATTCCGGGCACTCCCAGATCGGGATCGGGGTGGACCAGTAGCGGTTTCTGGAGATATTCCAGTCACGGGCATTTTCCAGCCACTTGCCGAAGCGGGAATCCTTGACGGAATCCGGGATCCAGTTGACCTGCTCGTTGTTCAGCTCAATGAGGCGCGGCTTCAGCTTTTCGATATTGAGGTACCACGCATCCATCGCCTTATAGATCAGCGGCTCGCGGCAGCGCCAGCAGTGCGGATAGTTATGCTCGATCGTACCGTCCGCAACAGCCTTGCCGTTGTCATAGAGGAAGCGGATGACGGTCGGATTCATCTCAATGACGGTCTTTGCATCGGTATCGGTGTAGAAGTCGGTGACCTCCTTCGTGAAGTGGCCCTTCTCATCGACCGGGTTGACCATCGGGAT
>JAFZBC010000170.1:0-4503 GCA_017561965.1 Oscillospiraceae bacterium | reverse complement strand
TCAGACTGCGCGCCTGCAAAGCAGCCTGACCGCGCCTGCTGATCCGGCAGAATCCGCGCAGCAGACCGAACCGGCAGAACCGCAGGGAACGCAGGCGGTTTCAGAGGATGTGCCCGCATCCGGAACCGAAGCTGCACCGCTCCGGCAGAAAGAGCCGCCGGTGACTGCTGCACTGCCGCCGCAAACCACAGCCTCCTTGCTGCCGCCCGCGACAACCGCTGCCGCCGCAGAAACGGCGAAGCCGCCCGCACCGCAGACAACAAAAGCGCAGACAGATCCCGGCAGCCCCGGTACGCCGGGCGCGGTATTCACAAGCATGACCGTAAGCTATGAGGAGGCAAAGGAATTGTTCGGGCATCCGATCCGGCCGTGCAGCAGCGCTGATTTTCTGCGATACAAAGCCGGAATCGTCAGCCGGAACGGCAATGTTCACGCGGACGGCGCATTCTGCCTGTCCGTGACATACGAATTTTCCGGCGGGCAGATCACGCTGACGGACCGGGACAGAATGCGCGGCTCGGACGGCGATCCACTTGCGGAGCAGATGGATTACTGCGGCAGAACCTTTTATGTCCTATGGCCGGATGCCTATGACGACAGCCTGCGGATCACGTATTACGCGGCAGGATTTGACCCGTTTGAACTCAGCGGAATGGAATATCAGGCGGTGTTCGGAAAGGACGCAGATATTGACAGGATCATGGATCTTCTGATCGCGCTTGAAATGTAAGTGCCCGCCCTTTGAAAACCGTAAACTTTTATTATTGCGAAAACAGGCGCCGACCGTTTGCGGTCAACGCCTGTTTTCTTCTCATTTCGGGATTCCAAAGGGACAAGTCCCTTTGGCGGGTTTGGTGAGTTTGCGATACAAACTCACAGCGAAGCGGGCGAGAGCCCACATTCTAAATCATCGCGCAGCGATACCGCTTACTGCTTATAGCTTTGCGAGCTTTTCCTTGAGCAGCTCGGTGGCCTCCTGCGGATTCGCCGCGCCCTTGGTGCGCTTCATGACCTGTCCCATGAGCGCCTTGATCGCGGCCTCCTTGCCTGCCTTATAATCTGCGACCGCCTTCGGATTTGCCGCAATGACCTCATCCGCAACGGCATTCAGCAGGCCGGTATCCTGCACCTGCTCCAGCCCGAGCTCCTTGACCAGTGCTGTGATCTCGCCGCCCTTTTCGCGGTAGACCTCCAGCAGCTTTGCCGGTGCGCTGCGGTTGATCTTTCCGTCCGCGCAGAGATTTGTCAGCTCTGCCCAGACCTCTGCCGGAATGCTGACCGCATCGGCATCCGCAAGCATCAGATTTGCGAGCAGCTTCGGCTGTTTCACGGCATCGGCCGCCGCCTGATACAGATTTGCGAGCTTCGGCTCATCGCAGAGCGTTTTCGCCGTTGCCTCCGGCAGCTTGTATTCGTTGATATACTTCGCAAGGCGCTCCTCCGGCAGATCCGGAATCATCGCCCGCAGACGCGCATGATCCTCGTCGGTCAGAATGATCGGCACAAGATCGGGATCCGGGAAATAGCGGTAATCGTTCGCATTTTCCTTGACTCGCATCGAATAGGTCTTGTCCTTTTCGGGATCGTAGCGGCGGGTTTCCTGCACAAGCTCACGGCCTGCCTCGGTTTCGTCGATCTGCCGCGCCTTTTCCGCGTCGATCGCCGCAACGATATGCTTTAAGCTGTTGAGGTTCTTGATCTCGGTGCGGGTATACAGCTTCGTATCCCCGACCGGACGGATCGACAGGTTGACGTCGCAGCGCATGGAGCCGGTTTCCATCTGGCAGTCGGATACGCCGACCCAGCGGATCAGCTCGCGCAGACGCTCCAGATAGGCTCTCGCCTGTGCGGCGGTGCGGATATCCGGCTCGGAAACGATCTCGATCAACGGCACGCCGCAGCGGTTGCAGTCTGCGCCGGAGCCGGAATCGGTATGCACCAGCTTGCCCGCGTCCTCCTCAATGTGAATGCGCGTGATGCCGATGCGCTTTTCCTCACCGTTCACGTTCACATCAATATAGCCGTGCTCGCAGAGCGGGTGGTCAAGCTGGGAGATCTGGTACGCCTTCGGCAGATCGGGATAGAAATAGTTCTTTCTGTCCATTTTGGAGAAGTGCGCGATTTCACAGTTCAGCATCATGCCTGCGCGCGCCGCAAAATCCACCACCTGCTTGTTCAGCACCGGCAGAGTTCCGGGCATACCCATGCAGACAGGGCAGCAGCGGGTGTTCGGATCGCCGCCGTGGTCTGCGGGGCAGTCGCAGAAGATTTTTGTTTTGGTACGCAGCTCAATGTGTACCTCAAGTCCGATCACGGATTCGTATTTTGCCATAACGGTCTCCTTTTTGCGCGCCGCGCTTATGCAGCACGCGGATGATTTATTCTTCGCAGGGCTTCTTCGGCATGCTCCGCCGCACCGGCTGCACAATGCCCGTTCCCTTGTGATTGAACAGCATTTTGTCGCAGTCGGGATCCTCCGGTGCGAAGCAGAAGAAGCGTCCGTCCGGGTTCTCAATGTAAACGCGGCCGCACTCCGGGCACTGATACAGCAATCTTTCCTGCACACAGGCGTTTTGGCCGGAGAGATTGTGCGACAGGGTATGGCAGAGTGCTTCGCGGTCGGGATCAGGCGATTCGATCAGACTGTCCGCCATATTCAGCAGCGGGAACCAGTCCTTGTCGGTAATCAGATGCCCTTTCCAATAATGTCCGTCGGAATTGTCATGAAAGACAAAACCGCAGCTGCATTCCATCCACGACATTGCAGATCACTCCTTGCTTTTGTCATATGCTTCGATCAGGCGCCGTACAGTATCAGGCGTGACGGCATCCGGTACCGGAACCGGTGCCTTATAAACGGCAAACCGTTCTTCGGAGCGCACACAGGAATCCAGGGGAAAGCAGCCGCTCCATGAACTGTCCTCTGCAATGATATGCAGCCGCAGCATGTTCCCTGTCAGATACATTTCATCATATGCCGGCGCGATATACCAGTAATAGGTTTTGCCGCGATAGTTCAGCTTTCGCTTATATTTCGCGCTGATAGACATAGGGTTACTCCGTTTCTGCTGACTGCACCATATAGCGGCATTTCGGAAACGCCGAACAGCCGTAGAACTGCTTTCCGGCATTGTCGCCCTTTTTCGCAGTCCGAAGAACCAGCGCAGCACCGCAGCGCGGGCATTTTCTGTCGGGGTCTGTTTCCGTTACAGGCTCCTGCACAGGAGATTTCAGGGTTTCCGGTTCAGGCTGTGCCATGCATTCCGGTTCGTTCGCAGGCACAGCAGTTTGCAATTCAGCCGCTTCAGCATCACGCACATATCTGCACTTTGGAAATGCAGAACAGCCGTAAAACTGTTTTCCGGCGTTATCGCCCTTTTTTGTCGTCCGAAGTACCAGTGCAGCACCGCAGGACGGGCATTTCATGCCGTGATATTGTTCCTGAATGCGGTCGATATGCGCCTGTTTCATCGCTTCATCTGCATTTTGCAGGATTGACAGTGTATCATAAATGCTTTGTGTGCCTGCATCATCGAACACATCCGGCAGTTTCTTCCACATGGAACGCATTGTGGAAATCAGTTCGTCACGGTGAATGATTACACAGTTTTCATCGTGATAATCCAGCTTTTTCAGCGAACAGCGTTCTGAAAAAACAATGAGCGAAAAGCAGGGCAGGTTTTCGTCACGCAGGAACTCTCGCAGCCATTTGATATGTCCGCGGTTCTGCCAGATCGGATTGAAAAAACGGATTCTGGATTTGTCCGGCAGGCACTGTGTCCAGTACCGGTCACTTTCTTTTCCGAAAATCCAGCCGGAACAGTTTTTGCTTTCAATGATGAACAAACCCTTGGGGGTAATGTAGAGCAGGTCAATTTCTGTTGTTTCCCCGATTTCTGCGGGAATATATACATTCCGCAGCATCAGTCCGCTGAATCCGAAGATCTTTGACCATTTCAGCTTGCGGGCGGTCAGATCCTCTCCGTATTTGCCGAGTAAATCGCTGCTGTTATCATTGAGCAGAAAAAATCTGACCCATTCGCCAAAATTCACGTTGCCGCCCCCTTTTTCTGCCGAAACGGGATTCCAAAGGGACAAGTCCCTTTGGCGGGTTTGGGCGGAGCCCATTACAAATCATCGCGCAGCGATACAACTTTCATACGCCGCGGCAGCCTGGTAGAGCTTTGCCTCGGAGAAAGCGGGGCCGATGAGCTGGAAGCCGACGGGGAGATTTGCGCCGTCCTGCGCGACAGTGCCGCAGGGGACGGAGATCGCGGGCAGACCGCCCAAATTCACCGGCACGGTGCAGATGTCGCCGAGTGCCATTTCCATCGGGTCGCTGGACTTCTCACCGATCTTGTACGCCGGTGTCGGCGCGACCGGAGCCAGCAGCATATCATACTGCCCGAACAGATCCTTGAATGCGCGGATCAGCAGCGTTCTGGCCTGCTGCGCTTTCTTATAGTACGCATCGTAATAGCCCGCGGAAAGCACATAGTTGCC
>JAFZBC010000169.1:0-5264 GCA_017561965.1 Oscillospiraceae bacterium | reverse complement strand
TTGATTTCCACATGGTCGGTCACGGCCATGAAGCGCAGCCCGAGTCTGTTTGCAGCTTCGACACGTTCTGCAACGGTCTGGTGCGCATCCGGAGAATGGTGCGTGTGGGTATGCAGATTCATGATCATATGCATTTTCTCCTTATCGTTCACATATAGAATTTATTATACCACAACCGTTTGCATTTTGCAAGAGCGAATGCACAGAATTCAGGACAAAAAAATCAGGCAGACCCCGCCGCAGTACGGGATCTGCCCTCTTTTTATTCAGTTATCCGACATACTTCGGGTTCGGACCATACTGGTTGTCGCCCTCGTCGCCTTCCTTGGTTGCCCAAATGATCAGCGGGATGCAGCCGACAACGGTGATTGCAAGAAGCTGCAGCCAGCCGCTCTTGTTGATGTCATGCAGTCTGCGCGTCCAGATTGCGAGACCCGGAATGAGCAGTGCAAGCGAGACAAGAAACGCAAGGATCGCGCCGGGCGTTCCCAGGAGTCTGAGGATAAAGTTGAGAACCCATGTCAAGATATAGTTGCCGAGAATGGCCCACCAGAAATCCTCACGGCTGGTTCTGCCCTTGAAATCCGAGTAGTTGGCGAGCATCTTCAGAAATGCCCGTACAAACGGTAAATTCAGAAATTGATCCATTATGTTACCTCCGTCGTTTTTAATATCTGCTATCGGGCGCCGGTCTGCGACGGACATTTCTGCCCGTATCCGGCACCCGGAAAAGCCTGTGTGTGTCCGCCTCAGACCGGTTCAATATGCCAGCATTCCGCTGCATACTGTCGGATCGTGCGGTCGGAGCTGAACGGCCCTGCGGCGCAGGCATTGCGCCACTGCTTTGCTGCAAAGCCCGCCGGGTCGCTGCCGTAATCGCGGAGCGCGCGGAGCTTCGTTTCCGCGTAGTCCGGCAGATCCAGCAGCAGATAGTAATGGTCAGGCTGATGCCAGCTTGCACCGTCCAGCAGTGCAAAATAGAGCTCGCAGAACTCCCCTGTTCCGCCGTCGGACACCGTGCCGTCGATCAGGCTCTGCACCACGCGGGCAATCTGCGGATTTTTCGCCAGCACCGCACGCGGGCAGTAGTCTTTGAGCTGCTCCAGCTCCTCAACGGTCGCGCCGAAGATATAGTTGTTTTCCGTTCCGGCCGCCGCGGCAATTTCAATGTTCGCGCCGTCCAGCGTGCCGAGCGTCACGGCACCGTTGAGCATCATCTTCATATTGCCGGTGCCGGAGGCCTCCGTACCGGCGGTGGAGATCTGCTCGGAAATATCGCATGCGGAAACGAGCTTTTCCGCGTAGGAAACATTGTAATTCGTGACGAAATGCACCTTGATCACATCCCGCACAGCCGGATCGCTGTCCACCAGCTTTGCGATCTCGTTGATATACTTGATAATCGCCTTGGCTCTGCGGTAGCCCGGCGCAGCCTTTGCGCCGAACAGGAATGTGACCGGCGGCAGGTCGCGGATTGTGCCGTCCTTGATTCCGTAATAGATCCAGAGGATCGAGAATGCGTTGAGCAGCTGCCGCTTGTACTCATGCAGACGCTTGATCTGAATATCGAAGCAGGAGCGCGGATCGATCCGGACGCCCTCCGCTTTTTCAATATAATCTGCAAGCTGCTGCTTTTTCAGCTGCTTGACCGCGCGGAACCGTTCCATGACGGCAGCGTCCTCCGCATAGCCGGAGAGCGAACGCAGCTGATCCAGATCGGTCAGGAAATCCTGTGAGCCGTGCAGCTCTGCAAAGAGCGCGGTCAGCTCCGGATTGCAGACGCCGAGCCAGCGCCGCTGCGTAATGCCGTTGGTCTTGTTCTGGAATTTTTCCGGTTCGAGCGCGTACCATTCCTTCAGGACGGTTGTTTTCAGCAGCTCCGTATGGATTTCCGCAACGCCGTTGACATATCTGCCCGCGTACATGGCAAGGTCTGCCATGTGGATCTGCCCGTTCCGGATGATGCGCATCGCCTTGATCTGATCCTCCGGAATATCCTTTGCGTACAGCTCTGCGAGGAACTGTTCCGAGATCTGCAAGATGATTGCGTAGATTTCCGGCAGAAGCTCCTCCACCAGATCGCAGTCCCACTTTTCGAGTGCCTCCTGCATGATCGTGTGGTTTGTATAGGAGAAAAACTGCTTCGCCATACCGAGCGCTTCGGTAAACGAATAGCCCTCGGCTCTGAGCAGGCGGATCAGCTCCGGCACGGAAATCACCGGATGCGTGTCATTCAGCTGCACCGCCAGATGCTCCGGCAGAGAATCCAGCGTGCCGAACTGTGCCTTGTGCTTTTTGATGCAGTCTGCAAGGGACGCCGCGCAGAAGAAATACTGCTGCTTCAAGCGGAGCGCCTTGCCTGCTCTGGTATCGTCATTCGGATACAGGCACCGGGAAATATCCTCCGCATAGACCGTTTCGGACGATGCATTGAGATAGTCCTGTGCGTTGAAAGTGTTGAAATCAAATGTGTTCAGCGGTTCTGCCTGCCACAGGCGCAGCGTCCCGATATGCGGCATGCTGCCGTCCTGTGAAAAGCCGATCACCGGCATATCATACGGCACGGCACGAACCTGCTGTCCGCGGAAGCTGACCGTGACGGCATCGCAGTCCCTGCGGATGCTCCACGGATCGCCGAAGCGCTGCCAGTCGTCGCCGGTTTCTGTCTGACGTCCGTCAGCAAAGCCCTGCCTGAACAGACCGTATTTATAGCGGATGCCATAGCCGTCCACCGGCAGCGAGCATGCTGCGGCACTGTCGAGGAAGCAGGCGGCCAGTCTGCCGAGTCCGCCGTTTCCGAGCGCGGCGTCCTCAATCTCCTCAAACACGCTGAGCGAGGTACCGGCTTTCTGCATCGCCTGCTCCATGTCACCTAACATGTTCAGGCAGTAAAGGTTATTATAGATCGCCCTGCCCATCAGAAATTCCATGGAAAAATAGCAGACGCGTCGGTTTGCAAGATGTGCGCTGCGGCATTCGTTCCAGCGGGGGAGCAGTGCCTGCATCACGGCTTTGCCGACCGCATTGTGCAGTGCATACGGCTCTGCCTGCGCAGCCGGGATACCGAGTTCCGCCTCCGCCGCGTTCAGGATCGTTTCCGCAAGGTTCATAATTGTCCTCCTGTATCATGGGTTCTGTCACCATCTGATATGATTTGCATAATACAATAACATTATACCATGCTTTCAGAAATACTGCAAGGGTATTCTGCCGATTTTATGCAATATCACAATAAAGTTCATGAAAAGCGCCCAAAAAAATAAAGGAGGCTTCCGTTCCGAAGCCTCCCCTTATTTGCTATTCAGTTTTGGCGGTATAGATTGTGTGGATCTATATCAATGCCTTTCAGCATTTGTGCGGGAGCCGCTTCACATCCGCACGAGGATGCGCCCCGGTGCTCCCAAGCTGACCCGCTCACAGTCGTGCATCTGCCTGCGGGACGCACGGGGTAACATTCCTTTCCCCGTATTCTATGACGGTCATTCATCGTTTCCTCAGCGGCCGCTGACAAAAGCCTTTCTCTTCAACCTTCATCTCCGCTGTCAGACTGTACCCTTTACAGTCTTATTATAATTCCCTGCTTGCTGCATTGCGGCTGCTTGCTGCATCAGCACCTGCCCATCGGCAGGCGGCATTCTGTGCCGATTTCCATATCGGAATCGCACCCGCATTTCCGGTCTCCGCGCCAGCTTTCAGATTTAGCGCATCACCGTCTGCAAGAGAGTGCATCAATGTCACACAGAACGCACCGCACGCGAGCCACCGTCATGGAACGGGACGATTGCCATTGTATCCATTGGTCCTCACGCATCCTTTCTGGATCTGTTTTTACGGCTGGATCCCGGCTGACCGCTTGCTTGTCAGCCGTTACGAGATCCGCCCGGACGACGGGCGAACCGGAAACGCCGTATGATCCGGTACGATAAGAACAGCTGGAGCAGAGCTCCGGATGCTGCATCAGGCGAAAAACTGACTGGGATTCCCGAACTTGCCGCCCGTGCGGATCTGTTCGCTGCTTTCGCTCCGGTATCGGTATGCTGTTCTTATGGTTATATTATAGCACGATATTTCGGTTTTGTCAATAGTTTCAGACAACTTTCTTTGAAAAATTCGTGAAAAAGACATTACAGACAGGTGAAAGTATGATTTTTTTGCAGGTGCTTGACAAACGCGGAAAGTTGTGCTATAATATGAATGTTGTCTGGGTGTGGCGCAGTTGGTAGCGCGCTACCTTGGGGTGGTAGAGGCCGCCCGTTCAAGTCGGGTCACTCAGACCAGGCGGGCACTGTCCCGCATTCATCATAACTCCCATGCAGTCCTGTGTGGGAGTTATTGTTTTATCCGAAGCCTTTTTGACCGCGGAGGTGAACCGATGCAGCCGGAACCGAACGAACTTTTCATCCGGGAGGTGCAGACCGACCGGACGCAGATCAGTACAGACAGCTATCTGCGGAAGATCGCGGCGCTTTCCGCGTCGGATACGCTGACCTTTACAAAGCCGGTCACGTTTTTTGCAGGAGAAAACGGCACCGGAAAGTCCACGCTGCTGGAAGCGATTGCGATCGCAGCGGGGTTCAATCCCGAGGGCGGCTCCCGCAATTACAATTTCTCGACCTGTGATTCGCATTCCGAGCTCTGCCGGGCGCTGCGTCTGGTCAGAGGGTGGCGGCGTCCTGCATGGGGATATTTCCTGCGCGCGGAGAGCTTTTATAATGTAGCGACCGCGGAAGAAATATACAGCAGAGGCCCCGGCGGAAACCCGCAGCATTATCATGAATGCTCCCACGGCGAGAGCTTTCTCAAGCTGATACAGAACAGCTTTTCCGGGAACGGGCTGTTTTTGCTGGACGAGCCGGAGGCGGCGCTGTCCCCGCAGCGGCAGCTGACGCTTCTGCTGGAGATCGCGGAATGTGCTGCGGCGGGCTCGCAGTTTCTCATCGCCACGCATTCACCGATCCTGCTCGGGCTGCCCGGGGCGGAAATCCTCAGCTTTGACGGCGGCGCGATCCGTCCGTGTGCATATGAGGACACAGAAAGCTATCAGATCACGAAGCTGTTCCTCAACGACCGTGAAAGTCTGCTCCGGCGGTTGGGGGTACCTCCGGCGAATGCATAATGCAGGCGCTCCCCCCGGATATCTCTTTATAATAAACATCCCCCGGCAAAGCCGGGGGTTTTTCCGTCATCGCCCCATAGGGGCTCAGAATACAAGCCACGCCTGAAAAGGCGTAACAACACGGACGCACGCGGCTACGTTCTCCTGC
>JAFZBC010000168.1:0-4922 GCA_017561965.1 Oscillospiraceae bacterium | reverse complement strand
CGTTAAACAATTACATCTTACCAATCGCTGCACTGCATTCCGGAAAAAGCCCTCAAAACCGTACCGGATTGTTCTCCGGTACGGTTTTTATCATATCATATACTATTATCGCGCGAGCAGATTATACGGAGAGCAATACAACTTCATAATCTGTTCAAAAAATCGAAAAAATTTCTTGTGAATCATTGACATTTTTCAAATTATGTGCTATGATATATTTGGAAGGGTTCTAAAACATTTCTATACAAATCGGAATGTTATGTGCAGATTATACACCGGAACGGATCATGCTGGAAATTGTTGTTTTTTCCTTCCCGGGAATCCGGTGTTCCTGCCGAAAACATTCACTTGAAAGGGGATTATCATCCATGAAGTACCGCCGCTTTTCCGTATGCTGCGCCGTCGCCGTGCTCATCGGCGGAATGAACCTGTCCCGCGCTGCCTTTGCCGACACCGAACCGGATGCCGGCACCGTGACCGATCCCGCGCTTTCGGACACACTCTGCGACGATACATCCGAAGCAGAGCTGCTCCAGGAGGATGTGGAAGACATTGAGGAGGCGCCTGACTGCGACTTTGTTTCGCTGTTCCCGGCTGCTGCGACGACCGCGGTTTCTGTCTATAACCCGGAGCTGCACAACACATGGCTGGACACCGCCGTCTATGACACCTGTACATATTATAACGGCGGATCCGTCGGCAGTGCCGTGCTGCTGAACGGCACGATGTATGTCGTCGGCAAGGGAAAGGCAACCGCGGCGCTGAAGGATGTTGCGGACTTTACGCATGTGTATGCGCAGAACGAGAAGGGCGTCTATACGCACGGCGATCTCGTGCTGAAAAAGGACGGCACGCTCCTGGCCAACGGCAAGGAGCAGAAGCAGTGCGGCATCACGTCGCTGGAATACGGCTGCGGCAGCACGGATAATCACGAGCTGTATGCGTTTATCCCCTACACCGATATGTTTATCAATACATTTGTGACCGACAGCTTCAGCCGGTTCCTGCCCGATCAGGAGGTTCCGCAGCTGTTTTATTCGATGGGTGACGGCGTTGTCGCGTTCCATGTCAATTACAGCGAAACCGGCGCCATCCGTGCGACGCGTTCCAATGTCGGCATTGTTGCGCCGCGCATCGTTGCGGGCGACCTGTTCGTGGATAATCTCGATGTTCTGTACCGGCTGGATACGGAACCGGACATCAAGCTGAACTGGATTACGAATTATGTCAAATCGCTGGAGTGCATCGGTGAGAAGAACGGCTGCAAGCTGTTCCGGTATACGCTGACCAACAACCGCACGGGCGAGGTGGTTTCCAACGTCAAGGCAGAGGATCCGTCTGTGATCATGAGAAAAGAGCTGA
Organism: Oscillospiraceae bacterium; assembly: GCA_017561965.1. Classification (GTDB taxonomy): domain Bacteria; phylum Bacillota; class Clostridia; order Oscillospirales; family Ruminococcaceae; genus Firm-04. The sequence goes on along the minus strand of JAFZBC010000168.1, from coordinate 3,560 downwards.
GTGCGGGCTCCGGCAAGACGGTCAGCTGCGTCATCACGCGGAACCGTCAGCTGAGCGGTACCTGCTCCGGCAAGCAGTTCACGGTGACGAATGTCGAAACGGTGCTTCATGCGGATACCGTTTCGGGCAAGGTCTGCCTGTATTTCCTGCGCACGGACGGCAGCATCTGGATGTACAATTTTGATACGAAGGCCTGTACAGAGCTGGCATCCGGTTCCGGCTCCGGCGTAAAGGGCGACGTCAACGGCGACGGCAAGTTCAACACAGATGATCTGAAGCTGATGCAGAACTGGGTCGGCTCGGAGAACAGCACGATTGCGAACTGGAAATGCGGCGACCTGAACAAGGATAACTCGCTGGATTCGACGGATCTTGCGCTGATGAAACGCGACCTGATGCACTGATGGGAATATGAACACAGCCGCTTCCTCATGCGAATGGGAAAGCGGCTTTTTGTTTGTCGGAATCGGAAGAAGTATCGCTGCGCGATAATCTGTAATGAGGGCTCCGCCCTCAAGCTCCCGCCGGGGACGAATCCCCAGAACCCATTATAATGAAAGTGATGCATTTACAAATTTTTTCATCATGGGATTCTTAAGGGCTAGTAGCCCTTAAGCGGGGCTTGGGGCGGAGCCCCATTCTGAATCCATCGGAGATACCTTAATATTCGACGCCGCGGCGGGCGGGAATGCCGGATTGGTACGGGTGCGCGACGCATCGGAACTCGGTGACGTAATCCGCCGCCGCAGAGAGCATGTCCGACGGTCTGTGCCCCGTGAGGATCAGCTCGCAGTCCTTTTTTGCGAGCATCTGCCGCACCAGCTCCGGATCAACCGCGTTTTTCGCCAGCGCGTCCCCGAGTTCATCCAGCACGATCATCTGCGCATCCGTGTGCAGCACCGCGCGCAGATTTTCATTGTGCTCCGCGATGACCGCCGCCTGTTCCGCGGGCGTCATATCGCGGAAAAAGCGTCTGCCCGCAAATGAGCAGGCGAGCACCTGAACGCCCAGCGTCCGCAGCGGTGCAATTTCGCCGCTGGTGCCGTTCTTGAAAAACTGCACAAACACGCAGGACATCCCGCAGCCCGCCGCGCGCACGCAGGCGCCGACTGCCGCAGAGGTCTTGCCCTTGCCGCCGCCGTAGTAAAAATGGATCATTCCGGTTCACCGCCTTTCAGATTCCGCATGCTGTTTCTGTTACAGAAATTATACCACATCGCCCGGTGCAAGTCAATCCCGCGGCCGGAACCGTGCAGCCTGCAATGTTAATTTTCTGTAAAAAATAATTGCTGCTTCTTGTGATTTTGCGGTATGTATGCTATGATAGCAATGTAAACCGGAAAAGAAGATCCGGCTTTCCGAACTGTATCAAAAGGAGGTATTTCATGAAAAATACAACAGTACGCCTGACCGCAGCACTCCTGTCTGCGGCGCTGGCAGCGGTCTGCATCCGGGTTCTGCCCGATGCATTTTCCGCAGGAACCGGCATCCGTGCCGATGCCGCAGCGGCGCAGCCGCTGACGGTTCAGATCGCGGCGGAATCCGTGGTTCCGCGTGCGTCAGAGATGACGGTTTCGGTTCAGATTGAGGGAGAGATCCCGGGCAAGGCATGGATCGGCATTGTGCCGGTCGGCGTTTCGCATACCGAGCGTGACAGCGACGATCACGACGTATCCTGGGAATGGCTGAGAAATGTGCAGGACGGTGCAGTCACACTGAATACGCCCAATACGATCGGCGAATACGAGATCCGCTGCTTTGACGCGGATGACGGTGCTGCAAAGGAAGTGGCCTGTATTCCGATCCGGACAACGTACCGCGGCTGTATGGGCGCGCAGCTCAGCGTGGAGAATCGCTATGTCGCACCGGGTTCAGATGTGGAGATTTCCGCGTCGCTTTCCGGCGAGATTCCGGGCGATGCATGGATCGGATTTGTTCCGTCGGATGCCGGACATTCCGAGGACGAGAGCGACGCCGTCAACGGCAACTGGAGCTGGGCGAAGGATATTTCGGACGGCGGCTATGTGATCAAGGCGCCGAATACGGAGGGCAATTACGATATCCGGATTTTTGACGGCGACAGCAACCATGCCTATGAGGTCGCTCGCGTTCCGGTTTATGTGACCGCAGACGAGGATCCGAAGGGGCTCTGTGTGGATCTGGAGGTTCCGGATGCGGTGTTCCGCAATGCGGAAATCCCGATCAGAATCAGCATGACCGGTGAAATCTCAAAAGATGCGTGGATCGCGGTGATACCGTCCGAGGTTGCCCACACCGAAAAGGACGGCGACGATCACAACGGCGCATGGCGCAGGCTCAATGAAATTGAGAACGGCGAACTGACGCTGACTGCACCGGAGCAGGTCGGCAATTATGACATCCGCGTGTATGACGGCGAGGACGAGAATACCGCAAAGGAAATCGCCAGTCAGCCGTTCCGCGTCATATACAGCACGATGCGCGGCAAAGTCAGCACGGATGAAGCATGGGTGAAGCCCGGCAAGGATGTGACGGTGCGCGTGTATATCACCGGCGAATATCCGGACGAAGCGTGGATCGCATTCGTGCCGACAGAGATTGCGCATACCGAAAAGGACGGCGACGATCACAACGGCGACTGGTGCCGCGTCAAGGATATTCAGGACGGCGTCACAACGCTGCGCGCGCCGGGAGAGGAGGGTGTCTATGACATCCGCATGTACGACGGCGAAAAAGAGGGCGCAGTTGAGGTCGCGTTCTGTACGCTGACGGTTTCCAAAAAGCCGCCCGTGCGTTCCGCGTTTGAGCCGGTCAGCGGTCTGGATCTGAATGACAAAAAGGGCACGCTCAAAGAGGATAACTACAATGTTCTCGGCTGGACGCGGGAAGGCGACTGGGCGCTGTATGAGAATCTGGATTTCGGGGACGGCGCTTCGTATTTCACGCTGAACGGCATCAGCGCCTACACGGACAGCAGCGTGGAGCTGTATCTGGATGCGCTGACGGGTACGCCGGTCGGCACCTTGCCGGTGAATGTTTCCGGCTACTACGGCAACTATATCGACTATACGATCCAGATCCCGACCGTGACGGGCGTGCATGATCTGTATCTGTTATTCCGCAGCCCGTCCGGCGCTGAGTGCTCGCAAGTCAATACCTTTGTATTCAGCAAGGAAGCGCCGGGGACTTCTGCGGTTGTGACGACTGCGCCTGCGCAGACAACAACAGCCGTTCAGACGACTGTGACGACCGTGACCACTGTGACCACCGCATCCGTTCAGGCGGCAAAGCTCGGCGACGTCAACGGTGACGGCAGCATCGACCTGAAGGATGTGACCGTTCTGCGCCGGTATCTGGCGGGCGGCTGGAATGCCGTGATTATTGAAGCCAACTCCGACGTCAACAAGGACGGCAGCATTGACCTGAAGGACGTGACCGTCCTGCGCCGGTATCTGGCAGGCGGCTGGGGTGTCACGCTGGACTGAATGCCATCAGCTGTATGATACAGCGGTATAAAACGGAGGACATATGATGAAAAAATTAGTATCCTGTCTGACGGCAGGCCTGCTTGCGGTGCAGGG
>JAFZBC010000022.1:0-4406 GCA_017561965.1 Oscillospiraceae bacterium | reverse complement strand
TGCCGCTCTGCTGCAGATCCTGCAATAGGATCGGCAGCGTCTTTTCCGTACCGCCGCAGACCAGAACGCGGTAGCCGCGCCTGCAAAGCTCTGCAAGATCCTCCGTCAGGATACGCGTGCTGCCGCCCCACGGGGCATTCTGCGTCGCCTCCACCGAGAGCATCTTCTGAAACTGAAAGCTGCTTGTGCTGCTGAGAAACGCGTTCATGCAGACGAGCGGGCGCTCCTTGGCTCTGGACAGTACGGTATTCGCATCCATGTAATAATCCGCAAGCTGCCGGCAGAGCGTACCGTCCTCCAGCATCAGCTTGACGTCCTCCAGATACCGCGCCTGCAAGCCCTGCCACGCATCAAACAGCGCAGACGTTTCGCAGAGGAACACCCCGCCCGCACAGTAATCAAACAGCGTCGCAGGCTGCTCGTAAATCAGCGGAAAATACATATCAATATTCAGCAGCGGCACGCCGCTTTCGAGCTTTTCGGCATCCGCCCGGAGTTTTTCTTTCAGCTCTGCCGCATGTTTGCTGCGGATCTGCTTTGCAAGGCTGCGGATACTTTCCGCAAGCGCAGCGGGATCCGGCAGCGCTTCAACGGCAGGCGCAATGTCCGCGGTATCAACGGTATCCGTGCGGCGCTGTGTTTCCGGCTCAAACCAGGCCATGCTGTCGATCTCATCGCCCCAGAATTCCAGACGCACCGGCAGCGGATTCTGCGACGAAAAGATGTCGAAGATCGCGCCGCGCACGGAAAACTGACAGGGCGCATCGACCTGCTCCGTCCGGACATAGCCGAGCGCCGTCAGCTTTTCGGCAAGCGCCTTCTGCTCGAATGTATCCCCGACCGCAAGATGCAGCATCCGCTGCACCAGCACGTCCTGCGGCAGCGTAAACTGCATCGCCGCCTCCGCGGAAGCAGCAAGTACGCGGCACTGCCCGCTGCAAACTGCGGAGAGCGCCGTAAGGCGAAGCTGCTCGTATTCTCTGGAAATGCCCGCAGCATCGAGAAAATTCAGTTCCTTTGCCGGATACGGATAAGCCGCCCGCGCCCCGGCCATAAAGTTGATGTCCTCGCAGAGCTGCCGTGCCGCGGCTTCATCCGCAACGACCGCCAGCACCGGCGCATCCTGTGAAAGCGTCAGCAGGATCTGCGCGCGGTGGATCTGTGCGACGCCCGTCACCGAAACCGGCGTAACGCCCTTTTCCAGTGCGCGCCGCAGCTCCCGTACCGCAGGCAGCTGCTCCGCTGCTTCAGTAAAAAATCGCATGGTATTCTCTCCCGTCTGCCGGATCAGAACCGGCAGTTTCAGGGGATATCCGAGCGGATACCCCCTGTGTCAGTATGCTGTTATTCGCGTTTCTCCGCCGCTTCGGCCTTTGCAGTGGTCTTGCTGCTTTTTTCAGCAGATGTGCCGTTTTCGCCGGTTTCTGTGCCGTTCTGATCCGTTGTACCGGATGCGGCCGCCGTTGTTCCCGGCTCTGATGCATCGTCCGCGTCCCGGTCGCCGTACATCAGCTGCCGGATCCGCTCCTGCTCCTGCCGTCTTTCAAACTCTTCGGTATCCTCAAAGCGGAATCCCATTTTCTTTGCGAACGTCTGCGCGGTGGAACCCTTTTCACCGTATATAATGCCGCGGTAGAAGTCCTTGCTGCCGCCGGTTTTCTTATTGCTGATTGTCGAGCTCTTGGCCGGGATCTCACATTTCGGGTTCCGGAACATCACCGTACGCAGATCCGGGCAGTCACAGAAGGCGTATTCCCCGACAGATTCCACGCTCTCCGGCAGAATCACGGTCTTGAGCCCGGAGCAGGAGTAAAACGCATAGTCTTCGATTTCCGTCACATAATCCGGCACCGTCACCGTTCCCGTGCAGCGCCGTCCGGCGTCGTAGACCTTGCCGTTGAAGATGATCAGATCGTGATGATACAGCAGATTGTCGTACCACGGCGTCAGCGAAAACGCGCTGTCCCCGATCGACGCGATCGCGGCGGGAACAGTCAGCTTGCGCAGACTGCCGCACATCGCAAAGGCACGGCGCCCGATCCGCGCGACGCTCTCCGGCAGTTCGATCTCACTGAGGTTGCGGCAGCCGTAGAATGCATAATCCCCGATATCAGTCAGCCCCGCCGGCAGCACGACCTTCCGCAGAGAGTAGCAGCTGTAAAAGCCGCCGTTCTTGTCAATATCGAAAATGCTGCCTTCGGCATTTTCCACAGCGGCGATTTTCGTCACCGGCAGACCGTCCAGCGTATCGGGAATTTCAATCTCCTCCGCATCAAACTTGTCTGTGTGGCCGGTGATTTCCGCATGCTTCTGATAGAGCGCATAGCGGATGCCGCCTGCGGTTTCGCCGGATTTTTTCAGTTGGGTATCGTCCGCGTAGGGATCCGGCACCGGCTCGTGAACCGTCTGGGACACATAGGTGCCGTCCTCATATTTTGCCTGTTCAGCAGATTCCTGTGCCGGTTCGATTGCGGCAAACAGTCCGCCGGAGCTTTCCGGGCTTTTCTGCGCCGCACAGCCGCAGAGCAGCACGCAGGCCGCACTCAGAATTGCAGTCAGTTTCATTCGCATGGCGCTGCCTCCTGTTCCGGCGTTTGCTGCTTCGGCTTCTTCTGCTTTCCGGTATTAAAGCGGTTCATCGCCTGATCCGTCTTGCCCGTCAGCATCAGCGGCAGCGCCTCGCAGACGGTTTTTGCAGTTTCCGAGAGCGTTTGCAGCTCCTCTGCGGAAAACGCAGACAGCACCCACGCCGCAAGGTCATAGTCCGGATGCGGCTTCTGCCCGATTCCGACACGGATGCGCGGAAACGTATCCGCGCCGGTCAGATAAATGATATTCTTCATGCCGTTGTGGCCGCCGTCGCTGCCCTTTTTGCGGATACGCAGCTCCCCGACGCCGAGGTTGATGTCATCGTAAATGACGATGACCTTTTCCGCGGGAATCTGATAGAACTGCATGGCCTCCTGCACGGCCTGCCCGCTGAGGTTCATGAACGTATCCGGCTTCAGCAGCAGCACACGGACGCCCTCCGCCTCCGCCATCGCCGTATTGGACTTGAACTGATGCTTTCCGAATTTCGCACCGTATTTTTCGGCAAATGCGTCAATCATCATGAAACCGGCATTGTGGCGTGTGCCGCGGTATTTATCTCCGATATTGCCGAGCCCGGCAATGATGTATTCCGGCGGACCGGTCACAGCCGGTGCGGACTGCGACTCGATCTGCTTAAAAAGATCAAAGATGCTCACTCTGGATTCTCCCTGTTTCCTGTATTTCTGATGTTCTGCCGCTCAGAGGCTGACAGTAAACGGCTCATGCTTTCTGAAAACGGTCAGCTCGGAAAAGCCCGCCGTTCTCGCCATATCTTCCAGCAGGTCAATGCCGAAGCCAAGATATTGGGTATCGTGTGCGTCGGTGCTGATTGTCAGATATCTGCCGCCGAGCTCCCGGTACCGCTTCACCAGCACCAGATCCGGGTCGATATACAGCTGCGGCTTGCGCAGACCGGAGCCGTTCAGCTCGATCGCCTTTTGCTTCCGGATCACCGTCATCAGGATCTCGTCGATCAGCTCCAGATGCGGCGTCAGGTCATAGGCTCTGCGATCCGGCAGATAGCGCAGCCCGTAGGTCAAATGCCCGAGGATGTCGTAGCAGTCTGACTGTGCCGTGCGCAGCACCTCCTCAAAATAGGCGGTCACCAGCGCGGGAATATCCTCCGCGTCATAATTGAGAAAGTAGAAATCCGGCCGGCCGGGCAGCTCATGCACCGAACCGATCACCAGATCAACGCGCGGATCCTGATAGATCAGCGCGGATTTTTCGGGATCCTGCGGAATTTGTCCGACCTCCGCCCCTGCAAGCAGCACCAGCGGCGCACAGTCGGCCTGTGCAGCGGCCACGGACGCCATGGAATCCTCAAAGACACCTTTTCCGTCGTAGAAATACATATCCGACGGCTCCGCGTGATAGTATTCCGCGGGGTAATAGCGGTTGATTTCCACATGGTCGGTCACGGCCATGAAGCGCAGCCCGAGTCTGTTTGCAGCTTCGACACGTTCTGCAACGGTCTGGTGCGCATCCGGAGAATGGTGCGTGTGGGTATGCAGATTCATGATCATGTGCATTTTCTCCTTATCGTTCACATACAGAATTTATTATACCACAACCGTTTGCATTTTGCAAGAGCGAATGCACAGAATTCAGGACAAAAAAAATCAGGCAGACCCCGCCGCAGTACGGGATCTGCCCTCTTTTTATTCAGTTATCCGACATACTTCGGGTTCGGACCATACTGGTTGTCGCCCTCATCGCCTTCCTTGGCTGCCCAGACGATCACCAGGATGATGCCGACCACCGGGATCAGTGCGCACAGCACGGAAGCGCCGCTCTTGTTGATGTCATGCATT
>JAFZBC010000167.1:0-11311 GCA_017561965.1 Oscillospiraceae bacterium | reverse complement strand
ATCCCCTTTTCGCTGAACGCACCGTAATAACCCATGATGCTGTCCTCCAGCGCCTGATTGACATTGACGTCCTCAAGCACGGCTTCCGTGTCCTCTGTCTGAATGACGGGATAGCGGAACAGCTCCTCCGTGAGCTGCTTCATCGCCTCGGTGCGCTCCGCAATGAACGACAGATACCGGTCCACCGCAGCACGGTCGTCGGTTTTCTCAATCATATACAGATACCCGCAGATCGCCGTCAGCGGCGTGCGGAGATCGTGGGAAATATTCGTAACCGCGTTTTTCAGCTCGCGGTCACCCTGATAATACCGCAGGTGCTCCTCCCGCAGAATGCGCAGCTGACAGTTGATGCTGTCAGCAAGCGCACACATATCCTTGTCGCGGGTGGAAATATCAATCCGTGTATTGGTATCGGTGTGAAGTCTGTCCGCAAATGCAGCCGTGATCTCCCTTGCAGATTTTTTGAGATGAACGATCTTATAAACAGCTGCGGCCAGCAGCACTGCCAGCAGCGCGCACAGACAATATATCATTTGAAGCCCTCCGGTTTAATTGAGATCGGTTTTGCGGAAATACATCATGCCGAGCAGGAATACAATCACAGATTCAGCAATGAGTGCGGCGACAGCCAGCCCCAGATTGGGATCAACAGCAAAGCTGCTCTGCCGCATGCAGACGGCAGTCGGAAACAGGTTGATCGTTTCTGCCGGAATATCATATTCAGAGATCATTTCGGCTGCACCGATACCAAGGAGCATAATTACCTGATTGCCGAGGTAGATCGCAAGGAAGCTCTTGACACCCTTGAGCACAACGCAAAACAGCTGCGACACCGTTGTATAGAAAATAATCTGGAGTGCCGAAACCGCGACACCGGACACAGCGGCCTTCACAGATACACCGGCTGTATCGGCAAACTGCGAGAATGTGAGCAGAAAGCTGCACGAGAACACAAGATACAGCGCAAGGGAAAACGCATTGGATGCAGCCCAGTCTGCGATGTAGATATGACCGCGCTTATGTCCGACGGACAGCTGATTGCGGATCGTTCCGTTCGTGAAGAGCGGGTAGTTGAACAGACCGATGACGATGCCGACATAATGCGGGAATGCAATATACGCAAGCATGTACGGAAGATTCCAGGCTCCGGTCAGTTCTTTCAGAACGATACCGCAGGCAATTCCGGCTGCAAGCATCACCAGCAGCAGAATGCGGAAGATCATCCATCTGGAAAGCCTGCTGAAATAGGCACAAAACAGTTTACTCATGGTTTGCACCTCCGATCAGCGAGATATAGAAGCTCTCAAGGCTCTCGTCATGCTCCACAGCAGAGAGAATCTCACAGTTCTTTTCGACCAGTGCAAGCGCCAGACTGGTAATGCTCGGCTGTGCGTAAATATCCGCATGCTGTTCATCCACAATCTGATAGGACAGCCCCATGTCGTCCAGCACAGGCGCCAGCACCGCAGTGTCTGTCACTTTCAGGCGCAGGCATTTGCGGCAGGCAGCCTCCAGCTCCTCCGCACTCATCTCCCGGACGATCCGGCCGCTGTTGATAAAGCCGTAATGCGTGGCCAGCTTTGCAAGCTCATCCAGAATGTGCGAGGAAATCAGCACCGTGATTTTCCGTTCCCGGTTCAGTTTCAGGATCAGCTCACGGATCTCGATGATACCCTCCGGATCCAGACCGTTGATCGGCTCATCCAGCACCAGAAAATCCGGATCGCCGCAGAGCGCCACTGCGATCCCGAGCCGCTGCCGCATACCGAGCGAAAACTGTCTTGCGGTTTTCTTTCCGGTATCGGACAGCCCGACCAGTTTCAGCAGCGCGGGAATATCCTCATAGCCCGGTTTGCCGAGCACGCGGTACTGCTGTTTCAGGTTTGCCTCCGCAGTCATATCCAGATACAGTGCAGGCGTTTCCACGACCGCACCGATCCTTCTTCTCGCCGCCGATACTGCGCTGTCCGTATGTTTGACACCGTAGAGCTCCAGATCCCCCTTTGTCGGGAACTGCAAGCCGCAGATCATCCGGATCAGCGTGGTCTTTCCGGCGCCGTTCCGCCCGACAAAGCCGTAGATCGAACCCTTCGGCACATGCATTGTCAGACCGTCCAGCGCTTTGAAATTCTTGTAGTATTTTGTCAGCGCATTTGTTTGCAGCACGTATTCCATGCTTAGACCTCCTTTTTGGTTTCTGAGAACAGTATAGCAGAGAACGGTCAAGAAACCGGACAAGAAAAGGTCAATATTTCGTCAAGATCGCAGACGGAAGCCGATTCCGTATACTGCTTCGATATAATCCCTGCCGCTGACCGATTGCAGCTTGTGCCGGATATTGCTGATATGCTGTTTCAGGGAGCGCTCCGTGCAGTCCGGCGTATCATAGCTGATACGTTCCAGAATCGTTGTTTTGCCGACCGGCACCTGCGGATTCTGCATCAGCAGCTTCAGAATCGCACATTCCGTCCGGGTCAGCCGGATCTCTGCATCCCCGATGACGGCCGTCAGCGTATCCGTCCGGAGCGTCAGATCCGAAAAGGTCAGCACATCGCTGTCGCTGCTTCTCCCGCGAAGCTGTACCGCAATCCGCGCAAGAAGCTCCTGCATCTCAAACGGCTTTGTAATATAATCCGCAGCACCGCCGCGAAGCAAACCGACCTTATCGGCGATATCCGCTTTGGCACTGACTACAATCACAGGAATCTCCCGGATCTTCGGGAGCAGCGCCTCGCCGGAAAGTCCCGGCAGCATCAGATCCAGCAGCACCAGATCCGGCTTTGTCTGCGTCAGAATCATTGCGGCCTCTGTCCCGGAATACGCAGCCGATACAGTATAGCCCTCTGCGCGCAGGGCGGTTTTCAGCATTTCGCTGATATGCGTATCATCGTCCACGATCAGAATATGCGGCATCAGATCACCTCTTTTTTTCTACATTATACCATGATTCCTGCCGGATTGCAAGTGCCGCAAAGCAAAGGCAGTCCCCGGATTTACAACGGGGACTGCCTGTTCATTTCAGATAATCCATGAAATTCTGCTTGTTTTCAAGGGCGGTCGTTGTCGGACGGCCGAGATCGGCACGCGCACCGATCGCACATTTCACCTCGATCAGAGAGAGCGCATGTCGGTCTGCGGCTTCTGCCAGCGCAAGATCAAGCGCTTCAAATGTATCGACACAAACCGTATACGGATACCCGCAGGCCTTTGCAATTTCCGCAATGCTGCACCCGGCGGCCGCAGTCGGCATTCCCCCGACGGTTTCATGTGCGCCGTTGTTGATCACCACATGAATCAGATTTTCCGGGTGATACTGTGCCGTCACGGCAAGACTGCCCATATGCATCAGCGCGGCGCCGTCGCCGTCAATGCACCAGAGCCGCAGCTCCGGCCTGCTGAGCGCAAGCCCCAGCGCAATCGAGGATGCATGCCCCATGGAGCCGACCGTCAGAAAATCGTACTGATGGCACTGCCCGGCAGCTGTGCGAAGCTCAAACAGTTCACGGCTCGCCTTGCCTGTCGTCGAGATGACAGGATCCTCCCCGGACACCTGCACGATATGCCGGATGACCTCCTCACGCAGCATTGTATTGCTGTTTTTGTATTCAACGGGCTGTTCGCAGGTCAGCGCGCCTTTTTTCACGACAATCGCGGCCTGTCTGCCGGACGCAAACAGTCTGCGGAACTCCGTCATCACAGCGGCCAGATCGTCCGCCGTCGTATCCGGCGTGAGGACAAAGGACGCAATCTCCATATCTGCCAGCAGCTTTAACGTCACTGCCCCCTGATAAATATGCTGCGGCTCGTCATGCACGCCCGGCTCGCCGCGCCAGCCGATCACAAACAGCACCGGAATCGCATACACCTGCGGATGCAGCAGAGATGCCGCCGGATTGATGATATTGCCCTCACCGGAATTCTGCATATAGACGACCGGCACCTTCCCGGTCGCAAGATGATACCCGGCCGCCAGCGCCGTACAGTTGCCCTCATTTGCAGCAATGATATGATGCTGCGGATCCGTACCGTAGGTATGAATCAGATAATTGCAGAGCGCTTTCAGCTGCGAATCCGGCACGCCGGTATAAAAATCCGCACCGATGATCCGCACAAAATCTTCCGCCCTCATAGCAGCTGCTCCTTCCCGAGAATCTTTGCATACAGCTGCCGGATCGTATCCGCAGTCAGACGCACCGGATGATTTTGCAGCCGCTCGGTATTGACGGAATCCGTCAGCATTTGCAGATCTGCGGCCGAAACCGGCGCGTCGATTCCCGGGAGCAGCGAATCAACAAAGGACGCAAAGAACACCGGCAGCTGTGCGGCGGACGCGCAGCCCATTGCCTCCGCAATCTGCGCATAAACCTGTTCCAGATGTGCAGCTCCCCGCCCGTCAACGCAGAGTTCCGGATGTGCATACATATACGGCAGCAGCGCCTTGACACAGAGCGCCGCCGCATGGCCATGCGAAATCCCGAAATGCGTTGTCAGCTTATAGCACATCGCATGGCCGGCGGTCGTTTTCGTCACATTGATCGCCTTGCCGGCAAAATGCGCCGCTTTCAGCATATTGCGGCATCCCTCGTCCGTGCCGGAAAGATAACCCTCCTCATTGGCAATGACCAGCCGGAGCGCCGCTGCGGCATACTTCATGCTCTCCGCATCCGAATGCACAGACCAGAACGACTCGACCGCGTGGCAGACCGCGTCCAGCATTGTCGATTTTTTCTGATAAAGCGGCAGCGTTTTCAGCGTATCCGGATCAAACAGCACCGCATCGGGCAGAATGCTGTCATCCGCCGCAGACTGCTTCACGCCGTTTTCGTACACAACGGCAAAGCGCGTCGCCTCACTGCCGGAGCCTGCCGTTGTCGGGACAGCAAGGAACGGAACCGTATTCGGTACGAACGGTACATGCAGCGCGTGCTCCGGATCTGCCGAAGTAAGGCAGAGCTTGATGCATTTTGCCACATCCATGGCGCTGCCGCCGCCGACCGCTGCGAGCATATCACAGCCATGCGCGCGGAATACGGACAGCCCCTTTACGGCGGAGCGGAACTCCGGATTCGGCTGGAAATCGGAAAAACGCACCGTGCGGATCCCGCAGCGCTGCTCCAACGTATCAAAATAGGTATGCAAGGACAGTTTCTCAAATGAACTGCCGCAAACGAGCAGGACGCATTTCGCGCCGGACGCGGCAAAATAGCCGTCAAGCTCGGCGTAATCTGCACTTGCAGTCATCAGCTTCTGCATTTCAAATATCCTCCGGTATCAAACGAATAATCTGCTGGAACGGCATACAGAATGCATCGCATTCCTTTGCGCGGTGATGCGTCAGGATCAGCTCGGCAGCTTTCTGCATTGCAGGAAAGCTGCTCCGTGTCAGTTGGTTCGCGTAAATCACCACATTGATCCCGTGTACTTTAAGCTCCTCCTCCGTGACAGCATTGAACGCAGTCGGCACCACGACGATCGGCGTCACAGAATCGGCTGCGCGGAACCGGTCGGCAAACGTCAGAATCTCTGTCGGATCGGATTTGCGCGAATGAATCATGATCGCATCCGCGCCCGCCGTCGTATAGGCAAAGGCACGGGTCAGCGCATCCTCCATGCCCCGTTCCAGAATCAGGCTTTCAATGCGCGCGCAGATCATAAACGCGTCAGTTTTCTGCGCATTTTTACCCGCACGGATCTTCGCGCAGAAATCCGGAATCTCAGCCTGCGTCTGCGCAGCCTCCGTCCCGAACAGCGAGTTCTTTTTCAGGCCGGTCTTGTCCTCGATCACGACCATGGACACGCCCATGCGCTCCAGCGTGCGCACCGTATGCACGAAATGCACGGTCAGGCCGCCGGTATCACCGTCAAAAATGACCGGCTTCGTCGTGACGTCCATGATCTCGTCGATCGTCCGGAACCGGGACGTCATATCGACCAGCTCAATATCCGGCTTTCCTTTGGCCGTGGAATCACAGAGCGAGGAAACCCACATTGCATCAAACTGCCGCAGGCCGCTGTTTTCCGGAACAGCGGTTTTCTCGGCAATCAGCCCAGTCAGACCGCTGTGTGCCTCCAGCGCGGTGACCAGACCTTTCATAGCGATGGCCTTTTTCAACCGCGCGCGCCGGAAATCCGGCATGGACATTTCCGCACGTGCGCGCTTTTCCAGCTCGCGGTATGCATCGTCATTCGCATACGGCGTTTCGATCAGCCTGCCGCCGTATCCGTTCAGCACAGAAATCACCTCGTCACGGATCTGCTGCTGCACACCCGTCCGCCAGTCGTCCCCGTGCAGGACGAAGTCCGGGCGGTACGCCTCCAGATTGGCGCGGTAGCTGAGCGTATCCTGTGCAATGACCTTCCATACGCCTGCGATCGCCTCAAACATCGCTTTGCGCTCCGGAAACGGCATCAGCGGAAAGCGCTTATAGGTCACAACCGCTTCGTCCGTCAGCACGCCGATCAGCAGGCGTCCGTAGCTCTTCGCCCGCCGGATCAGTGCGATGTGTCCGCTGTGAATCATATCCGTCGAAAAGCAGAGATACACCGTCCGTTCGCGGAGTGCCGAAAGTCGTGCAGAAACTGCTGCCAGATCGTCTGCATTGTCAATTTCCGCGCAGAGCCGTTCTCCGAAATCCAGCGGTACGATCTGCTTGTCAGGAATCTCATTCAGCGCATGTTCTGCGTAGCATTTCCGCTTTGCGGGATCCCCGGATTCACAGTACGCGATGATGCCCGAAAGCCATTTGTCCCATTCTGCCGGTTTCAGATGATAGAGCGGCTGTGCGGAAAGCGCATGTTCAAAGAATGCAACACCGACCTTCTGCACATGACCGTTTTCAATCACCGCCTTGAAATCCTTATCCGGCAGCGGCAGGGCGGATGACACCGTCATACAGCTGTTCTCCGCAGCGAGCACATCGTCAAGAACAGTCGGATCAAACACGAGATCGCCGTGCATCAGCAGGATCTCCTCGTGCATCAGTTCATCCCGCGCACAGTAAATCGAGTAGATATAGTTTGTTTCCGCATAGAGCGGATTCTTCACAAATGTAATGTGCAGCGGCAGCTCCAGACTGCGGCAGTACGATTCGAGCACATCGGAGAATGCGCCCGTCGTCATCACGACCTCGCGGATGCCGCGCTCTGCCAGCAGGGAAAGCTGTCTGCTGACGATTGTTTCACCGGGCGCAATTTCCGTCATGCATTTCGGATGCTCCGCCGTCAGCGTACCCATCCGGCTGCCGAGCCCGGAATTCAGAATCAGTGCCTTCACCAGTTATCACTTCTTTTCCGATTGCGTTTCAAAAGCATGCGGCTGATCAGCTGCCCGTTCAGCCGCAGCATATCCGTCAGGAACTTCACAGGCGAAAACGGTCGCATGTACCGTTTGTATCCGGCCGAGCTCTGCCGCGGGAGCATGCCCTCAAAATACAGATACGGGCTGAGCATCGCGTCCAGCTCCGGGAGCGCACAGCGTTCACACGGCTTTGTCAGCCGCACGATGCCGGAAAGCGCAGCGATTTTTGCGGAAAACGACATGCAGTTATGCGCCTTCCAAACCGGCAGACCGTGCAGAAGCGGCATCGTCATCATGGCATACAGATTGAAGATCTGCGAACGGTCGGATTCACACTGCGCAAGAAAGCGGCGGATCTCCTGCATATGCGCGTCATCCGGGCAAAGCCGGAACACCTTGATTTTCACATCCTTATGCTTTCCGAAGGCATAGTAATCGCGGTACTCATGCGTAAAGCCCGCATCAAACGGAAAGCTGTGATACCGCCGCGAATAGCTGACAAAGTCCGTCAGCGAACGGTCAAGGCTGAGCGCGGCGTGGGTATACGGATACCGCGTGAACAGCCTTGCAATGCTGCCGAGCCCGGTATGCGCACGGATCAGCACAATGAAGATCTCATTCACTTCGGTCGGTCTCCTTCAGTCTGCGGAACAGCCGGATCTGAAGCCGGATCATCTCATAGTACATCGGGATCATGCCGATCAGCATGATCAGATCCATCACTGTGAAGCCGACAGAACCGATCGTGACGATCTCCTTTGTCCGGAAGATCAGCCCGAGAATGCAGACCGCCGCATAGGACAGATGTGCTTCGATCGGGCCGAGGCGCGGAAACTGGAATTCATTGAAGTAGATGATGTAGTTCATGATCGTGACATTCGTGACGCCGTACAGCGGGGCTGCGAACGCCGCCAGCTTCATGCTGCAATAGGGCGTCAGACCCATCGCCAGCAGCAGAAAGGTCGAGAACAGCACATCGGTGATCAGATCAAAATACGCACCTGCTCTGGACGACATGCCGCGGTTGCGGGCGATATAGCCGTCAAGGTCATCTGCGATCAGATGTACGGCAACACCGGCTATTGTTCCAAGGAAGAACCACGGGCTGAGATTCGTCAGCAGCGTGAAGATGACAGCCGCGAGTCCGCCGAGCGCGCCGACCAGCGTCATATCATTCGGCGTCATGCTTTTCGGGATATGCTTGCCGACATGCTGATACAGGAATTGCTGAAATCCGGTTTCCAGCTTGCTCGGGATCATCTTTTTGACGGGGTTCTGATAGGTTGACTTTGCCATGTTATCCTCCGAATCTGAACAGGTTTTTTACCATGGAACGGATGTAGAAGCCGTAATCCAGAAAATCATAGATGCCGTCGCGCTTTCCTTTCAGGAACAGCATCACCACAAGAATGTGGTAATAGAAATAGTACCGCTTCACGCTCATGTTCGAGGGCTTTGCGACCACATGGAGATAATCCCACTGCCCCGGATCGGTTGTGATCAGTCTGCTGCGGTAATCCGCAAACTGTTCTGAGCTCATCTCCGGCGTGTAAATCGAAATGGCCGTATGCTTCAAGTCATGGCGGCGGATCCATTTGTAGATGCTGAAAAAGTCTGCGCGCCTGAAATCCAGATCGACAATGAACATGCCCATCATATTGATTCCGGTTTCATTCAGAATCCGGACAGCCTCGGCGTTTGTCTGCGTTCCGGTTTTTTTGTTATATGCTTTCAGATGCCGGCCGTCAGCGGCCTCCAGACCGGTCAGCACATAGTAAAAGCCGATGTCTTTGAGCTGACGCATCAGGTCAGGGTTCGCAGCGACAAAATCCGCTCTGCCGTAACAGACATATTTTTTGCGGATGCCGCGCTGCCGGATCAATGCGATAAAGCGTTCGATGCGCTTGCGGTCAAAGAGAAAATCGTCGTCAATAAAATAGATATTGTCGCACTGAATCGAAGCGATTTCGTCCACAACTTCCTCAATCGGGCGGATCGTATACGTTCCGCAGTTCATCTGATTGCGGGCGCAGAACTTGCAGCGGAACGGACAGCAGTACGCGGAACGGACATGTGCACAGGGCAGCAGCTCCAGATAGCGGTAACGGTCGGTGTGCGCGTAAAAATAGCTTCTGTCCGGTCGCGGCAGACGGCTGATGTCAAAGGGCTGCGCAGGCTTGATGATCCATTTTCCTTCATGCCGCAGACAGACGCTGTGCGCGGGTTCGCTGCCGGAAAGGATCTCCGCAATGTGGAAAATATCGAATGAGGTCAGAATCCAGTCGATGTCCTCAGAAAAGAACCGGCTGTAATTGAGCTGCACATGCAGCCCGCCGACCATCGTGATGCAGCCTGCCGCCTTCGCTGCGGCACAGTATTCCTTCATGAAGTTTTCCTGCCGCGTTCTGCCGCAGACATACACCGCAAACGGCTTCACCGCACGCAGACGGTCGGCAAATTTCTGCTTCTCGACCTGGCCGTCCCAGATTTCCGGCGCATAGCCGCGCTCTTTAAGCAGTGCGGAGATATATTCCAGCTCCAGCGGTTCATTGTCAATGACACCTGCAAAATTATACTTGTTCCGGGAAATCTCCGGATGCACCAGCAGCACTCTGTTGTTCGTTTTCACCGTCATCACCCCTCTGCAATCAGCTCGTTATACGCAATCTTTCCGACCAGCGTTTTCGGAAAGCTGTTCACAAACACGATCTCCTTCGGAATCGCATAGGCTGCGACTGACTTTTTCATCAGATGCATCAGCTCGGTGCGCATCTTCTCCTCAGAACATGCCCCGCGGAGCATCACATAGGCCTTAGCGATCTGTCCGCGCTGTGCGTCCGGCACACCGACGACCGCACACATTGCGACCTGCGCATGAGAGCTGATGACGTTTTCGATATTCTGCGGGTAGATGTTGTAGCCGTTGGATACGATCATGCGCTTTAACCGCTGCCGGAAATAGACATAGCCGTGCTCATCCTGATAGCCGAGGTCACCCGTGTGCAGCCAGATTTTCCCGTCAGCATCCCTGCGGAGCGTCTGCGCAGTTTCCTCCGGCTCGTTGTAATAGCCCTTCATCACCGTCGGGCCGCTGAGCACAATCTCTCCGGTTTCACCTGCCGGAACATCCTTTCCGGTTTCCGGATCGACAATGCGGTAATCTGTATCCGCATACGGCAGCCCGCAGGTTTCGGAGATGGTACAGCCGTCCGGCGTCAGGCAGCTGCCGGTCACACATTCCGTCAGGCCGTAGCCCTCGCGCACGGTGCATTTGCAGCCGTGGCTGCGGAGCATTTCATTCAGCTTGATCTTCGTATTGGCCGCAAGGGAATCGCCGCCGGAAATCACACATTTGATAAAGTCAAGCGACTGCCCCTGGAAGCCCTTGCTGCGGAGCATGGCCTCATAGATCGCAGGAACACCGGCAATGACATTCGGTCTGTATTTGAAAATCAGCTTGTCGAACTCTTTGACGTTGAACTTCGGCAGAATCACTGCCGTGCCGCCGAACGTCAGCACCGTATGAATACAGACACCGAGGCCGAAGCCGTGGAACACCGGCATCACGGAGAGCACACGGTCGCCCTTTGTCAGACAGCCGCACGCATCAATGCTTTGCAGCGCCAGTGCATTGAAGTTCAGGTTCGTCAGCATGATGCCCTTGGGCTTGCCGGTCGTGCCGCCGCTGTACAGGATTGCCGCGCAGTCATCCGGCTTGCCGTCGCTCTGCGGCAGATCCGAGGGTTCGGAATCAGCCATGGAAAGGAAGCTCTTCCAGCTCATGAACGAGGAACGCGGCGTATGATCCTTCATGCTTTTCAGAAAATAGCCCGCCTTCATCAGCGCAGACATGCCATCCGCCGGAGAAACCGTCACCGCCAGATCAAGCTCCGTTCTGGCCGCGACCTTTTCCAGCTTGTCCCCGATCATATCCAGTGCAAAGATAAACCGGCTTTTCGTCAGGCGAATGTCGTGGATAATTTCATCCTCCGCGGAGAGCGGATGGATCATATT
>JAFZBC010000166.1:0-2713 GCA_017561965.1 Oscillospiraceae bacterium | reverse complement strand
CATTCGGATTTTGCCTGCGTACCGAAGCTGCGCCCCGCCGCCATCTCCTGACACAGCCGGTCGCGGATTTTCAGGGTGCTGTCATTGCCGCCGTTCCGCAGAATCATGTGATCGAAGGATGAGATCGGTTTGCCGTTCACATCCCTGGCTGTGCCGCGGAAGAAATCGTATGCAAATTTCTTTGTGCCGTATTCGCTGCGCGAATAGAGCTTGAAACTCTTTTGCGCAGACAATGCCGATGAATTTCCGTGAATGCGGATGCCGGTGTTCGCACTGTAAACGGCTTTTCCGTCCTCAAACACAGTAAAATGCGCCGGACGCTCCCATTCCCGGCCTTTCAGCATATAATTCGGGAGTCCGTATTTTCGCATCGTATCGGAGCTGCCGTCAACATAAATGCCGGTTTCTTCATTGAACAGGTGATCCGGATCCGTCACCAGCGAAACCACCGGAATCTCCGTCAGGTAGTCCCGCTGTCCGCAGCCGATGAAATAGGTCTTTGTCACGGTTTCGCTGAAGCTGCCGGATGCATCATATGCCGCCGCCCGGACAATCAGCGCCTTATCGACGGGCGCGTCCGGCGGATTATAAGGGCTTGCCTTATCCGATATGACATTTGCTTCCGGCGTGCGGTCATAGACAGAGATCGCCCCGTCATACAGCTGTGATTTGCCGGTCGGCTCGCTGCCGTCCAGCGTATAATAGATCCTGCAGTCATCCGGTGCTGTCAGCGTCAGATCAAATGCAGCGTCATAAAAGCCGCTTTCCTGTGAGAATACCGGTGCAGAAACCGCAGATGACACCGCGGATACCGGAAGATGGCAGGCCGCTGTCAAGGCCAGCACGAAAGTCACGCCGCAGGCTGCTGCGCGCGCTGTGATGTGTGTACGCATATAGACTGTCCTCCGTTCTGTTTGATTACAGGTTCGCAGTCATTATACCACATCCGGAACCGGCCTGTCAATGCGGCGAAAAACGGAAAATGTTGAATTTTACGTGATTTTCCTTCCATAAAAAGCGGGCACTGACCGTAACATCAGTGCCCGCTTTGCGCTCGCTGTGGAATTCGGAAGGATCACTGTCGATCTGCCGGCGCTATTCGCTGTGGGTGCGGCGGTAGACGGTCGGTGTGACGCCGTTGTTCTTCTTGAACTGCCGCATGAAATGCTCCTCGTTGTCATATCCGCAGAGCTGCGCGACATGCGCGATCGTATAGCTTGTCGAGGTCAGCAGCTCGCGGGCGAGGTTCATTTTGCAGTTGATGACGTCCGCAATGCAGGTCATGCCGAAGGTTTCCCTGTACACAAGCTGGAAATAGCTTCGGCTCATGCCGACCTCCGAGCAGAGCAGCTCGACTGTCCATTTCTCCTGCGGATTCGCGTAGATCTTCTCCCGCAGCCGCACCAGCTCCGCGTAATGCGGATCGGAATGCTCGGCGGCAGCCTGCTCTGCAACAGGGCCGCCGGTTTCCGCCATACGGATCAGCAGCGCTTTGAGCAGATATTCCAGCATATCGCTGCGCTTGGCATTCGCCCCGTAAAACTCTGCACAGAGCTGCTCCAGCAGCACAGAGAAAAATGCGGTATCCCCGAAGCGCAGCAGCGTGTTTTCCGGGATCTGCAGGGACTGATAAAAGCTGCGGTCGCCGCCCTGCCGGAACAGCACCCAGTCATAGCAAAGCGGCTGCTCCGCGGCCTTGCAGACAAGCGGCGTATGCTCCGTGATGACCGCGGCGTCGCCGGATTCCGCTTGCAGAAGCTGCGTACCGGCTGTGATCTGCATGGGCGCATCCGTCAGCAGCAGCAGCGTTCCGTCCGCGCCGTTCGGGTACGAGAACGCCGTATGCGGCATCAGCACGGAACGGTATCCAAGCTCCAGGATCTGCATGATACGGCTCCTTTCCTGCGGATTTCCGCGCGGTCACTGTTCCATCTTTTTAAGAAATGCACGGGTGCGTTCGTTGGAGGGATTGTCAATGACGTCGCGCGGGTCGCCCTGCTCGACGATCACGCCGCCGTCCATGAACACCACATGATCCGATACGCTGCGCGCAAAGCCGATCTCATGCGTGACGATCAGCATGGTCATTTTCTCTTTCGCAAGCTCCTTCAATACCTTGAGGATCTCTGCGGTCAGCTCCGGATCCAGCGCCGAGGTCGGCTCGTCGAAGAACAGCATCTTCGGTTTCATCGCAAGCGCCCGCGCGATCGCAACACGCTGCTGCTGACCGCCGGAAAGCTGATAGGGATAGAAGCTGCCCTTGTCGGCAAGCCCCATTTTTTTCAGCAGCGCCTCCGCTTCCTTCATGACCTCCGCCTTGTCGCGCTTCAAAACACGGATCGGCGCGTCCGTGATGTTTTTCAGCACGGAATAATGTGGAAACAGATTGAAATTCTGGAATACCAGCCCGAAACTGTGCCGGATCTCCTGCAATTCGCTTTTCGGGACATAGACCGGATTGCCGTCCTGATCGGAAACCGCCTGCTTTCCGCAGTAGACCAGCGAGCCGCCGTCAATCGTTTCCAGCATGGAGATGCAGCGCAGGAAGGTCGATTTGCCGGAGCCGGAGGGTCCGAGGATGGACACGACCTCGCCTTCTTCGACCTCCATGCTGATATTTTTCAGCACTTCCAGGTCGCCGAAGCTCTTTTTCAGATTCTTCACTTCAAGCAGATTCATGTTCCTGTCCCCCTTATCTGAAATAGCTGAGCTT
>JAFZBC010000165.1:0-6179 GCA_017561965.1 Oscillospiraceae bacterium | reverse complement strand
TGCGGCAATTCACCCCTTGCGGAGCTCTTGATATGCTAAGGTATTTCGCTCACTGCGGTGAGCGACGGGGGCGCTGCCCCTCGACCCTGCAAGCCTTTGAAAAGGCTTGACCGAAACTTTTATTTTGGGATTCTTAAGGGACACTGTCCCTTAAGCGGGGTTTGGGTGAGTTTGCGGTGCAAACTCATAGCGAAGCGGGCGAGCGCCCCCATTCTCAATCCATCGAAGATACCGCTTTTTCAGACCTCGAAATCGTGGAACACGATCTTTCCGAGATCCGGATCCTCGTGCGTCTTTCCCCAGATCGCCTTCATAAAGGCCGGATAGGCATCCTCCGCAATCTGGAGCATGCGGTGGAAAATCTCGACCGCGCCGTCCGCGATGCCTTCATCGTTTTCCGGGAAGTCGTACTCGATGGTCACGGCACCGGCCTCGTCATTGACGGAAAACTTGGCAAAGCGGTACTTGTTGTTCATCTCGTTCGCAACACGGAGCACATCCCGGCGCTCCGCGTCCTTGAAGCGGACGTAATGCGGAATCCGCACGGAAACATCGTTGGAGTCATCCGACGAGATGAAATGTACGGCAAATGCGGCGTAATCCACAATCGCGTCCGCAATGATGCGGCAGTTGTCCTCCGATTCCACGACACGGAAAATAATATTTTCTTCTGTAAATTTATCAGCGATCTCTGCTGTTGCAGCAAACATCAGATCCACTCCTTTCTCAGCCGGAAATTTCTTTCATAAGCTCCGGATAGCAGTCGTCAATGATTCCGGCGCTGCGCATCAGCAGCTCGTAAGCAGCCTCGCCGATGTCATCGGTTGCAGCAGTAAAATCATAGGAAACATCAATGCTGTTGTTTCTCGTATCCACGCAGAAGCACATAAAACGGAACCGGAAGTTGCAGCGGTTCACTGCAATCAGCATACTCTCGATGCGATCCTCGGGGAATTTCAGCAGATTAAAGATCCGAAGTGCGACGTCATTCTCCTCAGAACGGGAGATAAACCGCACCTCAAAGGATGCTTTCTCAGTATTGATGCCGACATGCACGGCGCTGAATTCGTCGCGGGCTTCGATCCCGCATTCCAGATCATGCGCTTTCAGTGCATCGTAAATTGCCTGTGTTGCCTGATAGACCATAAGATCCCTCCTTGCTGTGTTTCTCTTATTATAGACGATATGGCGGAAAAAGTCAAGGGGATGCAGGACGAAAAAAAGAGAACAGGCATCGCTGCGTGTTCTCTTTTTTTACGTTAATCCGTTTTTTTCTCTGCCTGCTCCGGTGCATCCTCTTTTTTACGGAACACCACGACCTTGCTGAACACATAATTCAGCGCGACGATCAGGAACTGCACCAGGAACGCCATCAGCGCATAATTCCATTTCAGCGCAACCGTCGTCACCCACATGAGGCCGACCTCCATAAAGAAGGACACAAAACGCGCGCCGTAGAACGTATAGATCTCATGCAGCAGCTCAGAGCGCTCTGTCGTCTTGCTCATAAACACGTACTTTTTGTTCACAAAGAACGCGAACGTCGCCGCGATGATCCACGAAATTGTCGTGTTGAGGATGTTCGGGACGGTCTGCTTCATCGAATAGCCCGCCATCCCGAACAGCCACTGTCCGAGCAGCTTTGTCACATAGGAAATCACGGTCGTCCACAGGCCGTAATAGCAGTAGCGCCAGATACTCTCGTATTTGTCCCAGAGATTTTTCAGCGGCTTCGGCAGCAGCTTCAGCGCAAATTGCAGCAGTTTTTCCAGCATATTCTTTCCTCCGTCAGTCCAGCTCAAACGCACCGGTATAGAGCTGATAATAGGTGCCCTTCTTCTCCAGCAGCGAGGCGTGGTCGCCGCGCTCGATGATCCGGCCGTGATCCAGCACCATGATGACATCCGCATTGCGGACGGTCGAAAGGCGGTGTGCGATCACAAAGACCGTTCTGCCCTTCATCAGCGCATCCATGCCGCGCTGCACAATCGCTTCGGTTCGCGTGTCAATCGACGAGGTTGCCTCATCCAGGATCATGACCGGCGGATCCGCAACAGCCGCGCGGGCAATCGCGATCAGCTGGCGCTGTCCCTGCGAAAGGTTCGCGCCGTTGCCGCTGAGCATCGTGTCGTAGCCCTCCGGCAGACGGGTGATGAAGTCATCCGCGCCCGCGAGCTTCGCCGCCGCGATGCATTCCTCGTCGGTCGCATCCAGTCTGCCGTAGCGGATATTGTCCATGACAGAGCCGGTAAACAGGTTGGTTTCCTGCAAAACGATGCCGAGCGAGCGGCGGAGATCGGACTTTTTGATCTTGTTGATGTTGATGCCGTCATAGCGGATCTTGCCGTCCGCGATGTCATAAAAGCGGTTGATCAGATTCGTGATCGTGGTCTTGCCCGCGCCGGTCGCGCCGACAAATGCGACCTTCTGGCCGGGCTTGGCAAAGACGGAAACGTCATGCAGCACCGGCTTGCCCTCCTCATAGGCAAAGTCCACGCTGTCCAGCGTCACATCGCCCTGAAGCGGCGTATAGGTGATCGAGCCGTCCGCGGAATGCGGGTGTTTCCACGCCCATTTATGCGTGATCGTATCCGCCTCCGAGATACTGCCGTCTGCGTTCTCCGTGACATTGACCATCGTGACATAGCCGTTGTCGGCCTCCGGCTCCTGATCCATGAGCGTGAAAATACGCTCCGCACCGGCGACTGCCATGACGATCGCATTGAGCTGCTGCGTCACCTGATTGAGGTTTCCGGTGAACTGCTTTGCCATATTCAGGAACGGCACAAGAATGGAAATGTTCAGCGGCAGACCGGAGAACGACAGGTTCTTCACGCCGATGACGACAAATGCGCCGCCGACCGTCGCCAGCAGGACATACAGCAGATTGCCGAGGTTCATGATGATCGGCGCAAGCGCGTTCGCATACGCATGGGCACGGTAGCTGTCCTCGCAGAGCGCCTCGTTGATCTCGTCAAAATCCTTCTGGCTCTGCGCCTCGTGACAGAACACCTGCACGACCTTCTGGCCGGTCATCATCTCCTGCACGAAGCCCTCGGTACGGCCGACAGCCTGCTGCTGGCGGATAAAGTATTTCGCGGAGCCGCCGCCGAGCTTCTTCGAGATCGTCGTCATCAGCAGAATGCCTGCGACAACGATCAGCGTCAGCCAGAAGCTGTAAAACAGCATGATACAGAACACGAACACAACAACCGAGCCGGCCTGCACCAGAGAAGGCAGCGCCTGCGACAGCATCTGCCGGAGCGCATCAATGTCGTTCGTGTAATGGCTCATGATGTCGCCGTGCTGATGCGTGTCAAAATAACGGACCGGCAGATTCTGCATTCCGTCGAACAGTCTGCACCGCATCTTGTTGAGATAGCCCTGCGTCATGATCGCCACAAGCTGCTGCCAGAGCGTCATGGAAATCAGCGCCAGCACATACAGCACGATCAGGAAGGCGACCTTCGGGACGATGACCGCCTTTGCGGCTGCCCAGTCACCGGATTCGGAATAGGTCGCAATATCGGTGATGACCTTCTGCATGAACACCGCCGGAATCGACGACGTTGCGGAAGAAAACAGAATACAGACAATCGTGATCGGAAACAGCTTCGGATAGAATCCGCGCAGCATTTTCACGATACGGCCAAGCGATTTCGCTGCCTCGCCCGGCTTTCTCGGTGCGCCGTAGCCTTTCGTATTACGCGGCATCGCTGTCACCTCCGTTCGTCTGCTGCTCGTAGACCTCGCGGTAGATGTCGCTGGTCTGCATCAGCTCGTCATGCGTGCCGGACGCAGCGATTTTTCCGTTGTCCATCACCAGAATGATGTCAGCGTCCTGCACGGATGCGATGCGCTGTGCAATGATGATCTTGGTGGTATCCGGAATGAACTCGCGGAAGCCCCTGCGGATCTGCGCATCGGTCTTGGTATCGACCGCGCTGGTGGAGTCGTCCAGAATCAGGATCTTCGGCTTTTTCAGCAGCGCACGCGCAATGCAGAGGCGCTGCTTCTGACCGCCGGACACATTGGAGCCGCCCTGCTCGATCATCGTGTCGTAGCCGTCCGGGAACGCCGTGACAAAGTCATGCGCCTGCGCCAGCTTGCACGCTTCGATCATTTCCTCGTCGGTCGCATCCGGATTGCCCCAGCGGAGATTGTCCTTGATCGTGCCGGAAAACAGCACGTTCTTTTGCAGCACCATCGCAACGCTGTCGCGCAGGGTGTGCAGGTCGTATTCGCGGACGTCGATGCCGCCGACCTTCACCGTGCCCTCCGTGACGTCATAGAGCCGCGGGATCAGCTGCACGAGCGTCGATTTGCTGGAGCCCGTACCGCCGATCACGCCGACCGTTGCACCGGACGGGATCGTCAGGTCAATGTCACTGAGCGCAAATCTTCTGGCCTTCTGCGAATACTTGAAGCTGACATTTTCAAAGGTGATGCTGCCGTCCAGCACATCGGTGCAGGCGTTTTCCGGATTGTGGATATCCGCCGTTTCGCTCAGCACCTCGGAGATACGCTTGATCGACTCCGCTGACATGGTCAGCATGACATAGATCATGGAAAGCATCATCAGGTTGATCAGGATCTGGAAGCCGTAGGTCAGCATACTGGACATCTCACCGACATTGATGCCGTTTCCGGTGCCGGTGATGATGAGCTTAGAGCCGACCAGCAAAATGAACGCCATGTTGAAATACAGGCAGAGCTGCATGATCGGGGCGTTCAGCGCAACGATGCGCTCTGCTCTGGTAAAGTCCTTGCAGATGTCCTCTGCGGCGGTGTGGAACTTCTGTTTCTCGTATTCCTCACGGGAGAAGCCCTTGACCACGCGCATGCCGCGGACATTTTCCTCAATGGATTCATTCAGCTTGTCATATTTCTTGAACACGCTGCGGAAGGCAGGCAGCGCATGCTTTCCGATCATCAGCAGGCCGAACACCAGCACGGGGATCACGACCACAAAGGTCATTGCGAGCTTTCCGCCCATGATGAACGCCATGATGATCGAGAACAGCAGCATCAGCGGCGCGCGGACGGCGATGCGGATCAGCATCATAAAGGCCATCTGCACGTTGTTGATATCCGTCGTCAGACGGGTGACGAGCGAGGAGGTCGAGAATTTGTCGATGTTGCTGAACGCAAAGGTCTGCACCTTCTCGAAGATGTCGTGCCGGACATTCTTCGCAAAGCCGGACGCCGCCCTTGCACTGGTAAAGCCCGCAGAGCCGCCGAAGAACAGCGAAATCAGCGTCAGCAGCAGCAGCAGCAGACCGGTCCTGAGCAGCACCGGCATCTCAATGCCGCTGTTGATATTGTCTACAAGACGCGCTGTGATAAACGGGATCACTGCCTCGATGATCGCTTCACCGGTCATGAACAGAATGGTGATGATCGTCGGCCGCCGGTATTCCCGCAGACAGCGCTGAACGGTTCGGAACATATGCTGTTTGTACTCCTTTCGGTATTATGTAAGATTGTCCTGCATTCTTTTCAGATAGCCGTGCAGCGCGGCAAGCTCCGCCTCGGAAAAGCCGCTGACAAGCTGCTGCTCCAGCTGCCGGTTGTCCGCACGGATCCGTTCGGTGTATTCCCGGCCGCGCTCTGTCAGGACCAGCCGCTTCAGCCGGTCATCTCCGGCAACGCGGCCGCGCTCGACCAGACCGTTCTTTTCCAGGTCTGCGACCATTTTGGATACGGCCGAACGGCAGATGCAGAGATCCTTTTCCAGATCCCGCTGATAGATGTCTTCGCCTTCATGATCCGCCAGATAACCGAGCACCCAGCTGTTCGGCCCGGTCAGATGATCCAGCTCCTGTTTGATCTGCGAGCTGTCGATCCGCCTGCGGATGCTGACATTGAGCATCCGGAGTGCAAGCATGGTATCACATTCCAAGTGTGATCTGCCTCCCTTCCTGCGGTTTCAGTCAGTTCGGAAATGAACTGTTCACAATGAAACATTATACAGCATTTCTGCCAAAATGTCAAGTGATTATTTGTCGAAAGCGGCAAAGAAACCGGTATACCGGGAAAGAGGTATCTCCGATGGATTGATAATGGGGCTCCGCCCCAAACCCCGCTTAAGGGACAGTGTCCCTTAAGAATCCCATTATGTATAGATAATAAGCCCATAATAAAAGTTTCGGTCAAGCCTTTTCAAAGGCTTGCAGGGT
>JAFZBC010000164.1:0-3598 GCA_017561965.1 Oscillospiraceae bacterium | reverse complement strand
GCTTCTGTGCAGCCGGAAGAATGTTGATGCCGTCGCCGTGATACACACGTCTGACGATCGCTTCGATCTTCTCCGCGATCGGGCTGTCCAGCTCGTAGGAGAACGAGAAATCACCCTGCTCCTCCTCACAGAGGCGGACAACCTCGCGGGCAAGCTCCTCGCCGCCCTTTCCGCCTTCTGCCCAGACGGTCGAGAGCTTGACATTGACACCGAGTTCTTTGCACTTTTCGATGATCAGTGCGATCTCTGCATCGGTGTCGGTCGGGAAGCGGTTGATCGCCACAACGGACGGCAGCTTATAGACCTCCTTGATATTGGATACATGCCGCAGCAGATTCGGCAGACCTGCTTCCAGTGCTGCGAGGTTTTCCGTGCCGAGTTCGGTCTTTGCAAGGCCGCCGTGGAGCTTCAGTGCACGCACCGTTGCAACAATGACGACAGCCGACGGCGTCAGTCCCGCCATGCGGCACTTGATGTCGAGGAATTTCTCCGCGCCGAGGTCTGCGCCGAAGCCGGCCTCCGTGATCGCGTAATCCCCGAGCTGCAATGCGGTTTTTGTCGCAAGCACGGAGTTGCAGCCATGTGCGATATTCGCAAACGGGCCGCCGTGGACGAGCGCGGGTGTCCCCTCAAGCGTCTGCACGAGGTTCGGTTTCAGCGCGTCCTTGAGCAGTGCAGTCATGGCACCGACGGCATTCAGGTCGCCTGCCGTGACCGGCTTTTCATCGTATGTATACGCAACGACGATGCGGGACAGGCGCTCTTTCAGATCGGTAATAGAGTTTGCGAGGCAGAACACTGCCATGATCTCCGAGGCGACGGTGATATCATAGCCGTCCTCCCGCGGAACGCCGTTGATTCTGCCGCCCAGACCGTCCGTGATGAAGCGGAGCTGGCGGTCGTTCATATCGACGCAGCGCTTCCATGTGATGCGGCGCGGGTCGATGTTCAGCGCATTGCCCTGATAGATGTGATTGTCAAGCATGGCCGCGAGCAGATTGTTTGCGGCGCCGATCGCGTGGAAGTCACCGGTGAAATGGAGATTGATGTCCTCCATCGGGACGACCTGCGCGTAGCCGCCGCCTGCCGCACCGCCCTTGATACCGAACACCGGACCGAGTGACGGCTCCCGCAGCGCGACCATGACGTTCTTGCCGATGCGGCGCATGCCGTCTGCAAGGCCGATCGTGGTCGTGGTCTTGCCTTCACCGGCTGCCGTCGGATTGATCGCAGTCACAAGCACGAGCTTGCCCTGTTTCTTTGCAGGTGCGAGCTTTCCGAGGTCGATCTTCGCCTTGTAGCGGCCGTACTGCTCCAGTGCCTCATCCGGGATCCCGGCGGTCTTGGCGATCTCCGTGATCGGGTGCATGGGAATGGATTGCGCGATTTCAATGTCTGTAAGCATATGCGTTCCTCCTGCACATAGATTTGCATGATATGCAATAGATAAAGTATAACACAGAATATGCTCGTTTGTCAATTCTAACTTGTCTTTTTTCTGTGATTTTTATTTATGAAGCGTAACTGCATTGTAATGAATTATTCACCGCCCTGTTGTTGTAATACGCTGCGGTTTATGATACAATGAGTGCAAGAAAGGAAGAGGCACTGTACAGAGCCGGCAGCGCAGAAGTGCTGTCAGGCCGGAAGGCGCTTTGTACAGTGCGGTTTCCGGAGTCTGTTCCGTGTATGCCGTGAAAGGAGGCCCAAAGATGCGAAACAGTGCAAAAGTATTACTCGCAGTTTCCTTGCTGCCCGCCGTGCTGTTTTGCAGCTGCGGCTCCGATGCGGCATCTGTCATGAATGCGCCGAAGGAGGTCGCTCCGGCTGCGGTGCATGCAGAGGGCAGCGCATCCGCGGACGCAGAGCATGTAAGGGAGGAAGCAGCACCGGCAGATCATGCAGCGGATGCTGTATTCCTCGCGGACGATGCCGGTATGCCGGAGGCGGAGGGCGTCGTGCCCCCGGAAGGGGAAATCCCGGAATCGCAGACCGAATCGGTCACGGAGCCGCCGCCGGATGACGGTTCTCAGCCGTTTGTGCTGACCGCGGGCGAGTGGAACGACAACGAAAACTGGGGCTTCTTTACGAATCTTGTCCACACCGGAAAGATCAGCTTTCCGTCCTACGGGCTGGATCCGGTACACAGGATCCGCGTGACGGTCGGAAATGCAGCAGGCCCCGCTGCCAATCAGACAGTCACGCTGCTGGACGGTGAGAACACAGTCTGGACGGCCAGAACCGATAAAAACGGCAATGCGTATCTGTTCTATCCGGCGGACAAAACCGCAAAGACGTATGTACTCCGGACAGCGGGCGCGGCAGACACG
Organism: Oscillospiraceae bacterium; assembly: GCA_017561965.1. Classification (GTDB taxonomy): domain Bacteria; phylum Bacillota; class Clostridia; order Oscillospirales; family Ruminococcaceae; genus Firm-04. The sequence goes on along the minus strand of JAFZBC010000164.1, from coordinate 1,268 downwards.
GTCTGCGAGGTGCCTGCGGATACGGAGGCACAGCAGGGCGGCATCAGCGTGCCGCAGCTGAGCTACACGGTCGATACCGAAAACGCTTCCGTGAGCTATCAGAAAACTGAGGTCATGTTCATTCTGGACACGACCGGCTCCATGGGTGATGAAATCAGCTATCTGCAAAAGGACTTCGCCGCCATTGCGGGCGAGGTTGCAGATGAAAATATGACATTCTCGGTCAACTTCTACAAGGACGCGGGCGATACCTACGTCACGCGCTGCAATCCGTTCACCGACGATCTCACGGCGGTGCAGAGCACACTGAATCAGGAATACGCGGACGGCGGCGGCGATACGCCGGAGGCTGTCGCGGAAATTCTGGACGAAGTGATCACGCAGGGCAGCTGGAGCGCGGACACCAACAAGATCGCATTCCTGATCTTTGACGCGCCGCCGCATTCCGGCACGGAGAATGAGGAAAAGCTGAAAGCGGCTGCTGCATCGGCAGCAGAGCAGGGCATCAGGCTGGTGCCGGTGGTCGCCTCGAATGCAGAGCGCGAAACGGAGCTGTTCGGACGGGCGCTCGCAATTATGACCAACAGCAATTATGTTTTTCTGACGGATGATTCCGGCATCGGAGATTCGCATCTCGAGCCGATCATCGGGGATTATAAAGTCGAGCTTCTGCATGATATCATCGTGCGGAACATAAGGGGGATTGCATCATGAGAAACCGTACACCTGCCGCTGTAACGGCCAATAAGATTATTCAGGCGGTGCTGTTTGTGATCCTTTGCTGCTCGGCACTGACGATCCCGGTTTATGCGGACGCACAGCCGGCCGCAGATACCGCTTACGGTATGACAGCTGAATGAACCCTTCACTTCCTTTCATAAACAGCAGAGCAGCCGGTGCGCAGTGGTGTACCGGCTGCTTTGCGCATTATGAAGATTTATTGAAGTTTCCGTGAAAATTGCGGTTCTGTCACATTGCTTTCACATGGTTACAATATAATAACAGCAACACCCGCATTGAACCGTGCGCGAGATTCGCGTGCAGAATAAGGTTCGCTGCGGGCGTTGTCAATTCAAGAGTGCCTCCGGCGGATTTATCATGGGGCGCTGCTCCAATATAATACCCGCAACTTAAGGACGTGGGGCGTTCTGTGAATCGCTGCACGATTCACTTAGGGACGCCCTCTATCGCAGGGCGTCCCCTCTTGCTGCTTTGCGGCAATTCACCCCTTGCGGAGCTCTTGAACGCAAAAGTGTTTCGCTCACTGC
>JAFZBC010000163.1:0-5124 GCA_017561965.1 Oscillospiraceae bacterium | reverse complement strand
ACCGTGAAGATGATGACTACAAGTTTTTTCATATGCAACCCTCCTTATATGATCGTGGGATTCCAAAGGGACAAGTCCCTTTGGCGGGTTTGGGCGGAGCCCATTTCGGATACATCCGCGAAGCGGATACCTTATTTCGTCGCCGGGAGCGATGCTGCTGCGACGGCCTGACCGACTCTGCGGTCCATTTCGTCCGGCAGGATGAATTCGATCTTCTTATACAGCTCCGGGAATTCCTTTTCGAGGACTTCCTTTGCCTTTTCGATGATCAGATCGCCGCCGAGGCCGGAGGTCACGCGGCCGGAGATCTGGAGATAGCGGATGTCGTAGAAATCCGCGTAATTTGCGATGGCATAGCCGAAATAGGTACCGATCGTGCGGTAGATATCCTTTGCGCCCTCATGGCCGGTTTCCAGAATCTTCTGGACGGCTTTCAGCTTTTCGGCCAGCGTCAGGCTCTCGTCGAGCTCGATGCCCGCCTTCGGCGCCAGACGGATGACGGCATCCTGCGAGAAATACTTGACGCCGCAGCCGTAATCGCCAGACCACTCATCGACCGGCGAATCCGGATTGTAGTCCACAGGAACAAAGGCAAGCTCATTGTGCCAGCCGGTGACATGTCCTTCGGGGTCGATATAGCCGCCCGCCTCGGAGGTACCCATTGCGATGCCGAGCACGCCGTTGACGTCCATGGCCATGGATGCTGCCAGCGCTGCGACGTCGCCGTCATTGGCAACCGCATACGGGACGCCGAGCTCCTCCAGCACATCGACATACACATTCTTGCAGGCTTCGCCCTGCGTATCCTTCGGCACCTTGAGGAACAGGTGCGAAACCATGGCGCGGTTCGCAACCAGAACGCCCGCCGTGCTGACGCCGACCGCGTCAAAGCTCGGCATATGCTCCGCAGCTTTCAGAATCGCAGCTTTGATATGCTCATGGTGATAGGCGATATCCTCTGCCAGCTTCGGCAGCCAGACGATCTCCTCTGCCCAGACTGTTTCGCCGTTGACGACCGCAGCGACCTTCATATCCGATCCGCCTGCGTCAAAGCCGACGCGGCAGCCGTTCAGGTTTCTGCCGATCGGGAGCGGACGCACCTTATTTTCCGGCATATCCGCAAAATCGCGCTCCTCGACCTCAAAATCACGCTCATAGGTCGTGCTCCAGAAATCGACATCAAATGCGCGCAGACCTTCTTTCGTGTAGGCATCACGGATGTATTCAAACACATCATGGTCGCCGGCGAGCATGACCTTCCAGCCGCCTGCGCACCACAGGATCGTTTTGATCAGGCGCTCTGCATAGCGGCAGTTTTCCGCCTTATTGTCACCGAGCTTGGTATCGCGGCGGTATACGAGCCCGTCCTCGCGCTCCACGGCGATGGAGAAGGGCTTTGTCGCTTTTGCGAGAAAATCGCGGCTGAAATATACCGCAGGGACGAAATCACGGTCGAGAATCGGCTGGATCATAGCGTTTTCCTTTCTGGCTTTTACAAATTTTGATATGGAATAAAACAAGCGGCAGCACGAAACCGTCGCTTGCCTTATTTAACATGAGGAGCGGCTTACTTCGTATTCTTGATGTTCCAGCGGAACGGGCAGATACGCGAAGCCTTTGTGGTATCGTACATGAAGTTCTTGTCAATGGTCAGAACGTCGAGGAAGCGGTAATTGGTTTTCTGCTCCGGATCCCCGAACACCTTGGCCTTCAGTCCGACCGCGAAGCTGCTTTTCTGGAGCACGGGGCCGAGGCGGTGATTCTCCTTCATGAACGTGATGATCTCCGATGCCATGACGAGCGAACTGTCCGCAACATTGTAGATGCCGGTATAGCTCAGGCTGTCTGCCTGCCGCAGGAAGCCGATGATGAAATCAGAGATATTGTGGATGCAGCACATATGATAGCCGTATTCACCGGTGCGGAACACGAAAACGGAGTGATCCTTCGGGTCGGTGATGCGCGACATCAGGTTATCGACAAAGTTCAGCGAGTAGACCATGGGCGTGCGGATGACGCAGCAGACCATCGTCTTGGAGCCGCGGACGTCGTTTGCAAAGGCGACCTCTGCATTGGCCTTCATTTTTCCGTAATTGGAAACCGGCTTGACGGGTTCGTCCTCACGTACGGGTTCGCGGGAATCGGGCTGCTTATACACCTGCGTGGTGCTCAGCAGGATAAACTTCTTGACGTCCTTGGCGACTGCCATTTTGTAGATGAATTTGTCATAGGCAGCGCTTTCCTCAACCTGCGGCTTCTCAATGACGGGACCGAGATCGTTATCGACGGTACAGGCGAGATGCACGACGAAGTCGATCTGAAATTCGTCAAAGATTTCGCCGAAAGCATTCTGATCATGGGCGCCGGCTTCCCGGTAGATAAAATGCTCCTTGCCGGTATTGTAGTCACTCTGCTTGGTATCAGCAGCGATGACAGTATTGCCTTTTTTCAGCAGACCGGAGCAGATGTGATCTCCGAGCAGCCCGCAGCCGCCGGTTACAAGAATGGTTGCCATAACAATTCAGTCCTTTCTGTATTGGGATGCGCACATGCCGTCCGGCATGCGAGAGGGGTGCAAATCTCATTCAAGGCACATTGTTTCACTATTATTATATCATACAAACCGGAGAAATGCAAGCATTTCAGGAAATTTGACAAAATTGATCATCGGGGTATGTATTTTGCACGGGGGTACCGACATTCTGCACAATTTTATCGTCAAAAGAATAAGCGTTTCCTACGTTTTGCCCCGTAAACCAGCAAAAAATGCCTGCAAAACGGCCGCACAGGGCTCTTCCAGAAGCCCCTCGGTCACGCGCGGCCTGTGGTTATACGGCAGTGAAAACATCTGCTGCACGGATACGACCGCACCGGCCTTTTCGTCGTATGCGCCGAAGATCACGCGGTCGATCCGCGCATTGATGATCGCGCCGCTGCACATCGGGCAGGGCTCCAGCGTCACGTAGAGATTGCAGCCGGAAAGCCGCCAGGAGCCGCGCTTTTTCGCGGCCTCCTCAATCGCAAGGATTTCGGCGTGCGCCGTCGGGGAATGATCCCGTTCCCGCCGGTTGCGTCCGCGCCCGAGGATCTCGCCGGTTTCCCGGTCCACGACGACGGCGCCGACGGGAATCTCTCCGTCGGCAGCGGCCTCCTCCGCGAGCCGGATCGCAGCCTGCATATAGGCAAAATCGTCCAAAAACATCGTATCACCGTCCGTATCGGAATGTTTGCCGTCAGAGCGGCAGCAGCAGCAGGGATACCGCCAGCCACGGCAGCATCGGGACGGACTGCGTCAGATAGTAGAGCTTCTGATTGATCGGCAGGAAGGTTCTGCGGTTCCGGAGCGGCAGCGCAGTCCTGCGGATGTGGATGAAAAACAGGATCAGCAGCGCGCCGACGCCCAGCAGAATGCCTGCATACTGCCAGAGCCGGATATTCTCCGAGGCATAGACCAGACCGAGGCGCGCGTATTTCAGCGAGGAATACACGATGCGCAGCATGGCGCATTTGAGCAGGGAGCCGGAGCGGATGATCAGGTATCCCGCTGCAAAGCCGATCAGCAGCTCGCAGATGCGTTCCGGCAGGGCGTTCGGGCAAAGAAAGCCGATCAGCGCCGTGACCAGCACGGCAAACGGATCTCCGAACTGCCGCAGCAGCGGGAGCAGTGCGCCGCGGAAGAACAGCTCCGCCAACACGGAAACCGCCAGCACGTCAAAGACGCCGTAGGTCGCAATCGCGGGGAGCTCCTTGTAGGAGAACAGCCGCTGGGAGAGCTGCACGCTCGTCGGAATCGCAGCCACACAGTATACCGCGGCCACGATCATGCCGGCGCCGACGCTCCCGATGAATTCCGGGATGGCGCCGAGCGACGCAGGCATGTAAACAGGCTGCGGCAGTCTGCACATGCGCGTCAGAATGGCCGTCGGCAGGCAGTATTTCAGGACGAGGCAGAGAATGCGGATGCCGGTTGCCGCCCACTGGTTTCCGTCCATCTGATAAGTCAGGAAGTTGATGCTGATCGGGATGTGGAACATGCGCATGACCGCAATCAGCAGCGAGCTGCCGAGCACCTCCGAGAGCAGGAACACCAGCAGCGCAATGCCGACGCGGCTGCTCAGGTTCAGGAGCGCCTGCCGCTCCGTGAATGCGGCGTCCGTGCTGCTGCCGGGTGCGCCGTCCACGTATACATGCTCGCGGCTGTTGTCACTGAACCGGAACATAAATGCACCTTTGTTGTGCCGCCGCCAGTGCCGGTAATCCTGATTGTACTGTTCATTTTCCGAATCGTATTCAAAATCCTCTACGACGTCAACGCGTTCGCTGCCCATTCCGGCACCTCCCTTTTACGCAGTTTATCTATTCATTATAGCAAATCATGCGCAGGGATTGAACCGGATTTCGTAAATAGAATATGAACAGAATATGAAGATTCGCAATAATTAAATATTTGCGGCGCAAATGATGATAATTCGACATAACCGCAGCGATTTAGTGTATTTACTTGCAATATCCCGTATGCTATAATATGCGTGGATGATGCCGAAATTATCCGAACCTGTTTCAATCATTACGAGGGGGTAAATTCGTATGAAACACTATAAACTCACCCGCTTCGGCGGGACACTGACGGCAGCTGTCATGATGCTGTCACAGATCAGCCTGATGCAGGGCGCAGCAGCTGATCAGGCAACCAGGGGCATTGATGCCTGCGATTACTATAAGCTGACGGACGGCATAAAGGTCGAACGCGGCGAACCGGTGGAGTTTTCCGCCGCGGAGCTCGGCGTTCCGGCAGGCGCTTACGTCAAGGAGGTCTGGATCGACATGTCGGCGGATACGTCCAAATCGCTGCCGACCATGCCTGCGTTCGGCTACTACGCGCCGGGCTGCGGTGAGTATGACTGGTACTCCGACGGCCTCTGGATGCAGACACCGGATGCGCAGTCTGTCGTGACATTCGAGGTTTCCGACAAATACACGATGCCGGACAAGTTCCAGATTCAGTGCTGGGGCGAGGTGGGCGAGTCCCTGGACTACTTTACGCTGAATGCAGTCGGTGTCTGTGTCGGGGGCGGCGCAAGCAGTGATCCCGATATCGGCATGGTCACCCGCAAGGGCGACGTT
>JAFZBC010000162.1:0-5031 GCA_017561965.1 Oscillospiraceae bacterium | reverse complement strand
TAGATCAATGTCCGCGGGGGCTCCCCGCCCTTTGGCGGGGTTTGGGGCAGAGCCCCGTTCTGAATCCGCCGGAGGCAACTCAGACCGTCAGCTCGACGTCCGCAGCGGATTCCGCACCGCTGAGCACAGGCTGAATAAATTCCGCGAGGAACTCCTCGACCTGCTGCACGCTTCTGCCGGTATAGTTTGCCGGATCGAGCCTGCTCTCCAGCTCCTCCGCAGTTACGCCGAAGATCGGATCATTGACGATGCGCTCGCAGAGGTCGTTTTTCAGGCCCTTCTGCTTGACCTCTGCACCCGCTGCCATCGAATGGATACGGATATGCTCATGCAGCTCCTGACGGTCGCCGCCCGCTGCCGCTGCATCCATAATGACGTTTTCGGTCGCCATGAAGGGCAGCTCGTTCATCACACGCTGCCGGATGACAGCCGGATACACGACCATGCCGGATGTGACGTTCATCATGATATTCAGGATCGCGTCTGCCGCTAAGAAGCCCTCCGCAACCGCAATGCGCTTGTTCGCGGAATCGTCCAGCGTGCGCTCAAACCACTGTGTACCAGCGGTGAATGCCGGGTTCAGCGTATCGGTGATCAGATAACGCGCCAGCGCGGTGATGCGCTCGCTGCGCATCGGGTTGCGCTTGTACGCCATTGCCGACGAACCGATCTGACCGGCCTCAAACGGCTCCTCCATCTCCTTGAACGACTGGAGCAGGCGCAGATCGTTTGCAAATTTCATCGCGCTCTGCGCAATGCCGGAGAGCACGTTCAGAACCTGCGCATCCACCTTGCGGGAATAGGTCTGTCCGGAAACCGGAACGACTGCATCCGCTGCAAAGCCCATTTCAACAGCGATCTTCTGCTCCATGGCACGGATCTTCGCGCCGTCGCCGTGGAACAGCTCCATGAAGGAGGCCTGTGTCCCCGTGGTACCCTTGGAGCCGAGCAGCTTCATTCTGCCGAGCTGGAAATCCAGCTCCTCCAGATCCATCAGCAGCTCATTCATCCAGAGCGTCGCGCGCTTGCCGACGGTCGTCAGCTGTGCGGGCTGGCAGTGCGTATATGCCAGGCAGGGCTGCGCCTTCCACTCGTCTGCGAATTTTGCGAGGTTGCCGAGCACCGTCACCAGCTTTGTGCGGACGAGCTTCAGCGCATCGCGCATGATGATGATGTCGGTATTGTCGCCGACATAGCAGGAGGTTGCGCCGAGATGGATGATGCCCTTTGCATTCGGGCAGCAGAGGCCGTAGGCATAAACATGGGACATGACGTCATGGCGGCATTCCTTTTCGCGCTTTGCGGCAGCCTCATAATCAATATCATTGATATGCGCTTCCAGCTCCGCGACCTGCTCCGCGGTGACGTTCAGTCCCAGCTCATGTTCTGCTCTTGCAAGTGCGACCCACAGGCGGCGCCATGTGGAAAACTTCTTGTCTGCGGAAAAGAGATACTGCATCTCCTTGCTCGCATAACGGGTACAGAACGGGGATTCGTAGCTGTTGGTACTCATTGGTATCCTCCTTAAAAATTGGTAATCGAAAGATTAGCACCGTTGATCCGGTGCGAAAAATGCCGGATGACTGATTCCTTTTCCAGATCAGCAAGCACAACGTCGCGGCAGTTGCTGCACAGAACGGTGTACTTCATGACCGCATCGGCAAACGAGTCAAAATACTCCGTTTCGACCTTCGGAGAGTTGATTTTGACTGCATAACAAAGCATGTAACGCATATATATTCTCCTTTTATCGCGTAATTCCGCGCACTGCCTTCGCGCTCATATTCTGTCGTGCGACTGGCTTTCTGATATACTGTAAAAACCTATGGAACACATATTCCAAAATGATGAAAGGCTGACCTGTTCTTCAAACTGATAGTATTTAATCTCTTTCTCAGTGAGATTTTTTTCAGACGAACAAATATAATCAATCTGACCGTTATGGATGAAAGCACCCCAATATACAGAAGGTGTCAGTTCATTTGTCATATACGTAATATCATCAGACGCATCCCGAAAAACTGTCAGATCTCCGTTTTTCAGTTCGCCGAATATTATGCAATCCTCAGCTCCTTCATACAAATAATCTGACAGCAAATCTTCAGCAGCCGCTTTTTGAAGAAACCGGTAACATGCTTTTGCCTGCGCATTTGCCATATAAACATGATCATGCACCGTTTTCGTATAAAAAGCAGGGAACAGCAATACGATTATCAGAATGACAAGACAACAAAAGAACAAAAAGACTGCTTTCATCAAACTGAATTTCGTTTATCGTCTTTTTTCATATTATTTCCAAAACGGGATTCTTAAAGGACAGTGTCCTTTAAGCGGGATTTTGAGGGCAGAGCCCGCATTTCCGATCCGTCGGAGACACTTTTCAGATTGCAGGCATCACTCTGCCGCCGGAAACAGGAATATAGGCACCGGTCGTGAACGATGCGAGCGGAGACGCCAGAAATGCGCACATCTGCGCAATTTCCTCGTCAGTTCCGCGCCGTCCGAGCGGCACGGTCTTTTCGTAATCGGGCTGTGCTTCGGTATGGTCGCGGCGGTCGTTTTCCGTGACCGTCCAGCCCGGTGCGACCTGATTGACCGTGATCTGATGCGGCCCCAATTCCTTCGCAAGCACGCGCACCAGTCCGTCCAGACCGCGCTTGCCCGCGACATATGCGCCGAAATCCGGCTCTGCAAGCGATGCGCATTCCGTGTTGATGACAACGATGCGCCCGCCGTTTCCGCGCGCGATCATCTCCGGCACAAAGGCCTTGGTCATCAGCACAGTCTGCATCACGCAGGAATCAAACTGACTGTTGAAGTCCTCAAGCGGCTGTTCCAGCACGGACTTGCGCTCGTACTGCACAACAGCATTGTGAACAAGGATATCCGGCACGCCGAACTTCGCGATCACGTCGTTTTTCATGCGCGCAACATCCTCCTCCGAGGTAATGTCCGCCTGCACGGTCATGACTCTGCGGCCGGTTTTGCGGCGCAGCTCGCCCGCGAGCAGGTCGGCCTCCTCCTTGTTGCAGTAATAATGCAGCACCAGATCGGCACCGCAGTCCGCAAATGTCCGCGCCATTACCCGGCCGAGCATCCCAGACGCACCGGTGATGACGGCAAGATTTCCGCGCAAATCAATCGACAGCATAAAGCTCTCCCCCTTGATATGATCCGGCAGGATCGTTATAAAAAAGAGATCATTCTCTCATGGTTCGCTCGTCAGAAGCCTGTCCGCTTCGGGACAGACAATGTTCATCGCCTGCTCATTCCGGATGCAGAGCGACACGGTCACATCCGCCGTGACCGGGAGCTGAAAAAAACGTACCTGCTGCGATTCCGGATGCCGGAACGTCACCGCGCCCGCATCGGAAAACGCAAAGTCGAGCTGTGCAAAATCCAGCCCGATGCCCTCTCCGGTATATTTTGCATAGGCCTCTTTCAGCGTCCAGAAGCGCGCAAACATGCGGCTTTTCTCATCTGCTGCACGAATCTGCGCGGCTTCCTCCGCCGTACAGACCTTTTCCAGCAGCGAATCCCGCACCGTTCTGGGCCCCTCCGCATCGACACCGAGCGGCATCCGCCCGACCGCCGCGACCGCAAGCCCCTTGCAGTGCGAGATATTGATATGCAGAAAATCATGGATCAGCTGCGGTTTTCCGAGCCCCTTGTGCCGGATCACCGCATGGAAAATGCCGAAGTCCTTTGCCAGTGCCGCCCCGAGCAGATCGAGCGCGGCGAAATGCGCATCTTTATGCTTTCCCCGCTTTCCGGTATCGGGCAGCGGTTCAGCGTAGACGCGGAACATCAGCGTCTGCGTGCTTTGATCGTAGCCGGACAGCAGCTCCGTCATGCTTCGTCAAACAGAATTCTCGCCGCGCTGCATCCGATACGGTCACAGCCTGCATCGAGAAATGCCTCCATCTGCTCACGCGTGCGGATACCGCCCGCTGCCTTGATCTTCACATTTTCTCCGATGTGTGCTCTGAACAGCGCAATATCCTCCAGCTGTGCGCCCGCACTGCCGAAGCCCGTCGAGGTCTTGATATAATCCGCGCCGCCCTCTGTCACCAGCTTGCAGCAGCGGATCTTCTCGTCCTCTGTCAGGCAGCAGGTTTCGATAATCACTTTCAGGATCTGTCCGTCACATGCCTTGCGGACGGCTTTGATCTCATCCAGCACCACGTTATCTTCGCCATTTTTCAGCGCAGATACGTTGATTACCATGTCGATCTCGTCCGCGCCGTCAGAAACGGCGTCCGCCGCCTCAAATGCTTTGACCGATGCCGGCTGATAGCCGAGCGGGAAGCCGATGACCGTGCAGACGTTCAGCGCCGGAAACTGCGCTTTTGCACGCGCGACATAGTAGGACGGGATGCAGACCGATGCGGTATGATATTGCAGCGCTTCTTCGCAGATTTGCGCAATATCCTCCCACTTCGCATCCTGTTTCAGAACGGTGTGGTCAATATGCGTCAGAATTTCCGCATTTGTCATGACAGTTACCTCTTTTCATCGTGATACATCATGGTTCGCGCTGCGCCTGCCGCAAACGTGACCAGCGCGCTCACCAGCATGGTGATCAGGGCGCAGCCGAAGAAAATCCAGATGCCGAATTCCTCGCTGTACAGGTCGCCCTGTTCTCCGACTGCAAAATGCATGATCAGCCATTCCACAGCAATCACTGCGCATTTTTCCAGCAGATACGGCAGATACTCCGCAGCAAATGCACGGATGCTGTTCCGCCTGGAAGTGAACAGTTCCATTTGCAGAGCGGAAAGAACAAAATCTGCAAACAGCATCAGCAGAATCAGAAGCACAAGGTATCCGTGCCCAAAATCTCTGAGCAGCGTGATGATGACATGCACCGGAAAAATCAGCAGAATCAGGCATTTTTTCAGGATGCGCTTCATCTTTTCCATGGCTGCTTACTCCTCAGCCTCATCCTCCGCTTCGGCAGCGTCATCGTCCGGCTCTGCGGGCTCCTCGGGCTGTGCAGCCTCTGCGGTTTCCTCCGCGGCGGCCTCCGCC
>JAFZBC010000161.1:0-5638 GCA_017561965.1 Oscillospiraceae bacterium | reverse complement strand
ACGACGGTCAGCAGCCAGGAATTATCCGTGACCTTGAAATAATCCTGCGTCAGTTCATTTCCCTTGTGCCTTGCGTTGTACTGCTCGCGGTATTTCTCGGTGTCCTGAAGGAACAGCGACACGTTCGGCACCTCATAGGTATGCGTTTTCGGGTCGTCCGTCAGCTTGTATTTCAGCTCGCCGCTGCCGAGATCCAGCGTATATTCCGTGACCTCAAAGCTGTCGAAATGCGCCATGATGTCAGAATACTTCGTCGCATGCTGGTTGCTCGCCAGAGAGGGCATCAGCACCCAGATTGCGATGATGAAGAGCAGTGCGATGATGACATAGGTCAGCAGTCCTCGATTCTTGCCCAACTAACATTCACTCCTTTTGTTGTTATGCTGTCAGCCGCGGGAAATGCGCAGCGTCAGAAGGCGGCGGCTGTCCGCATCGGGCCTGACGCGCGCTGCAATACCGACCTGTTCGCAGTAAATGCAGCCCAGCCGGTCATAGAGCACATAAAGAAACCGTCGTTCCGGAGCCGGGACCTTCGCCTGCACGCATTTTTTCAGTGTGCTGTCAAAATCCCGTCCGGGCAGCCGGATCGTATCCGTTCCGCGCCGCTCCCGGAAATACGGTGTTCCTATTATTTTATCAAAATCCAACGTAGAGTATGTGTCTGCTTTGTGAAGATTCCGTGATATTGCACCGGCATCCAGCAGCTCCGCGATGCAGGTTTTTCCTGCATAGAGCCGGTTTTCACCGGGTTCAAGCGGGTGTTCCCCGGAGAGTGCGGAAGGCTCCTGCCGGAGATACAGCACATCCCGGTGAACCTGCGCATACACACCGGCGCTGACGGAAATCCTGCCGCAGTTCTGCATCACCAGCCGGTCGATCGCGGAAAGCAGCTCCAGCGAAGGATCGACATGCACCGGAAGCGCCGCAAGCATCTGCATATAAACGCGCTTGCGCAGCGGTGCAGGATATGCGGAAAGTCCGCGCAGTCCGCCCTGAAATGCACATGCCTCTGCGGCCGCCGCAGCCTGTTGATGCAGAAGCGCATCGTCCTCCGCAGCCAGCGCCGCCGTTGATGCGATGTGCCGCAGCGCCGCGGGATTCTCCCGCAGAAGCAGCGGCATGATATCATGCCGGATGCGGTTGCGGCTGCTTTCACAGCCGAGGTTTGTGCTGTCCTCGACAAAGGTTTCCCCGCGGGCTTGCAGATACGCCAGAATCTCTGATTTTTCCGCTTCGAGCATCGGACGCAGGATCCTGCCGTTTTTCGGCGGAATGCCGCAGAGCCCGCGCAGTCCGCTGCCGCGGATCAGATGAAAGAGCACGGTTTCGGCATTGTCACCCGCATGATGCGCTGTCACGATGACGCCCTCGGGCGCTGACCGCTCCAGCGCTTCATAGCGCAGACGGCGCGCGGCGGTTTCCTCGGAAAGCCGGTGTGCCGCCGCATAAGCCGGAACATCGACATGCACCGTTTGCAGCGGAATGCCGTATTTTTCACAGATCTCCGCGCAGAATGCGGCATCTCTGTCTGCCTCTGCGCCGCGGATCCCGTGGTGTACATGCACCGCCCGCAGATCCAGCGAAAGCTGCGCTTGCAGTTCATGCAGGCAGAGCAGCAGCGCCGTGCTGTCGGCGCCGCCGGAAAATGCCGCCGTGCAGATGCCCGCAGGCGGAACCGCCGGGCCGTGCAGGATCCGTTCGGTCAGCATCATGACACGCCTGGCGGCGCATCATCATTTTCCGGCGTGGAGAAGCGCGTGAACTGCGGATCCCACACCAGCTTGATCGTCGCCGTTTCACCGTGACGGTTCTTTGCCACGATGCATTCCGTGATATTCGGTGCCGTGGATTTTTCTTTCATATAGTAGAAATCATTATACAGGAACAGGATGATATCCGCGTCCTGCTCGATCGAACCGGATTCACGCAGGTCGGACATCATCGGGCGCTTGTCGGTACGGCTCTCGACGCCGCGGTTCAGCTGTGAGAGCAGCAGCACCGGCACATTGAGCTCCTTCGCCATCAGCTTCAGATTTCGCGTAATGTCAGAAATAACAAGCACGCGGTTCTCTGATTTCAGCGGTGCATCCATGAGCTGCAAATAGTCGATGACGACCATGCCGAGATTCTTGACGCGCCTCAGCTGCGCCTTCATCTGCGAAACGGTGATGCCGGTCGCCTCGGACAGATAGATATTCATGCCGGAGAGCACGTCCGCACTGGTTGCGATCCGTCCCCATTCCTTCGGCTCCAGCCTTCCGGTCCGGAGCTTGTGGGAATCGACGAGCGCTTCCGTGGACAGCATACGCGAAACAAGCTGCTCCATACTCATTTCCAGGGAATAGATTGCAACCGTCCTACCGGTATGCCGCGTGACATTGCTTGCGAGGTTCAGCGCAAACGAGGTCTTGCCCATGCCCGGACGTGCCGCGAGGATCACAAGGTCGGAATTGTTCATGCCGCCCGTGACCGCATCCAGCCGCGAAAAGCCGGTCTTGGCACCGACATACTTCTCACGGTCGGGGCCGGAGATGTCACCGAGATGTTTGTAAGTATCCACCATGACATCGCGGATCGGGACAAGCCCGTGCGTGTCGCGTCCCTGCCGGATGTCATAGATCCGCTGCTCGGCGGAATCCAGCAAGGTCTGGGCGGATTCGGTGCCCATCGTGACCTCTTTGAGCAGATCTCTGGCGACGGTCGCCAGAGAACGCGCACAGTATTTTTCTGCAAGGATCTTGCAGTAGCTTGCAATATTATCCGCAGAGGGGACAGTTTCCGCAAGGCTTGTCAGATAGCGCCTGCCCTCTGCCTCGTTTTCAAAAATGCCCTGCCGCACAGCCTCGTTGAGCACGACGACATAGTCCATCTGCTCGGCCTGCGTACCGGTCGTATACATTGCGACCATGAGCCGGAACAGCTCCTTGTGCTGCTCCACATAAAAGGTTTCCGGGCGGATGTATTCCAGCGCGACCGACAGCATTTCCGGTGCCAGCAGAATGGCGCCGAGGACGGACTGCTCCGCCTCTGTGCTGTGCGGCAGCGAACGCTCGGCAAAGCCCTCCTGAAGCTCCGAAAACCGGCTGTCAGGCATCTTCCGCCACCACTGAAACCGTAAACTTCGCCGTGATGCCTGCGTAGAGCTTGGCCTCTGCGCTGTAATCGCCGGCGTTCTTCATTTCGCTGCTGACCGTCAGTTTGCGCTTGTCAACCGCAAAGCCGAACTGCTTTTCCAGCTCATCCGCGACATTGCCGGGCGTCACTGCGCCGAACAGTCTGCCGCCCTGACCTGCCTTTGCACGGATCACGAGCTTTTTGCCCTCCAGCTTTGCAGCCTGCTCCGCAGCCTCCTGCTTTGCAACGTCAATCTTATGCTGAGCGGATGCCTTCTGTCCTTCCAGCTTGTTGAGGTTCGCATTGGTCGCTTCGACCGCGAGCCCCTTGCCGATCAGAAAATTGCGGGCATAGCCGTCCGAAACATTCTTGATCTCGCCTTTTTTGCCGGTGCCCTTGACATCCTGCAACAAAATAACCTTCATAACAATCGTTCCTTTCTTTCCGGAATCTGCCATGCAGACTCATTCCTCCGGATAATCCTCCGGATAGCCTTCCGGTTCTTCTCCCGGATCTTCCTCCGGCTGCGCCGCTTCTGCGTCTGTCTGCTTCAGCACTGCGACCAGCTTCTCGCACAGCTGGATCAGCGAACAGTCCGTCCGCTGCGTTGCGGCCATGATCTGATGTCCGCCGCCGCCGAGCTGCTCCATGATCACCTGTACATTGACTCTGCCGAGCGAGCGCGCCGAAATGCACGCCTGATCGCCGACCGTATACAGCACAAAGGACGCATCCACGCCTTCCACGCCGAGCAGCTCATCCGCTGCCTGCGACGCGATCACGCGGATATCCTTCACTGGATCCGCAGCCGTCGCGATCGCATACCGGCCAAACAGCTTCGCCTCGGAAACCAGCCGCGAGCGCTGCTGATACGCCTCCAGCGACTCCGCAAACAGCGTCTTGACTGCGATCGGATCCGCGCCGCGCTCCCGCAGGAACGCCGCGACTTCAAATGTATGCACGCCGGTCTGCATGACAAAATTCTTGGTGTCCAGCATGATGCCCGCCATGAGCGCTTCCGCACAGAACTGCGGCATCTCGTCGCGGAAATCGAAATACTGGATCATGCCCGTGACCAGCTCCGCCGCCGAGGATGCATGCGGATCATGTAGCTTCAGCGTGGTGTTGTCCAGATAGTTGACCATCTGTCTGTGATGGTCGATGACGACCACATGGCTTGCCATGCGGTAGAGCTCTGCATCCTCCACGATGTCCTTGCTGAAAGTATCGACGATGACGAGCAGATCGTCCGGCCGGATCTGATCCCTTGCCTCCTCGGGCGGAATCATGCAGCCGGGGAGCTCCTCCTCGATGCGGTCGGTCAGCAGGCGGGCCATGGTGGATTCCGTGCGGATGACGATATTATACGGGATCTCGCACTGTTCCGCGATATACGCGACACCGACCGCCGCACCGACGGCGTCCAGATCGCTTGCGCGGTGCCCCATGATATACACATGCGTGCAGCGCAGCATCAGCTTGAGCAGATCCTTCGCAATCGCGCGGTTCTTGGCCTTGCTCTTGTGCTCGATGCCCTGCGACACGCCGCCGTAGAACGTAAAGCCGCTGTCGGTCTTGACGGCAGCCTGGTCGCCGCCGCGTCCGAGCGCCATATCGAGTGACTGCTGCGCGAAAAATTCATTCTGTGCCAGCGTTTCGCCGCTTCTGCCCACACCGATCGAAAGCGTCAGGCTGCTTCTGCCCCTGACCTTGATCTTGCGCGCCTCATCCAGCAGCGGAAAGTGTGCGCGCTCCATTTCCAGACAGTGCCGCGCCTCCGTCACAATCAGCATCCGGTCATCGTCCATGTGGCAGAACACGCTCTCGGTGCCCTCCAGCATCCGATCGAACAGTGCCTCCAGAGATGCCAGCGCCGCCGCGCGTTCGCTCTGCCGCGTGCCGCTGAACAGATCCTCGTAATTATCCACAAGGATCATCAGCACACACGGTCTGGTATCCATATAGTGCTGACGCAGCTGGACGTAATTCGTAATATCCTCAAAACAGAACAGGATCGCGTGACCGTTCTTGCGCTCGTAATCGGCACGGCTCACGCGGTACCGGCGGTCGCGGATGACGGTTTCGATGGATTCCCCGTCCCCGATCGCATCCGGCCGCAGCGGGATCACCGCATGGAGCTTCAAGCCGAACAGCTCTGCCCCGCCGGAAACCCGGTTCGTAAATTCCGCATTGTACCATATGATCTCGCCCTTCACATCGACGACTGCCATCGGCACCGGCATCTCATCCGGCGCGGTTTGCAGTGTCCGTGTCAGCGCGGCATTCATTCTTGCGACATAGCGCAGCGCGTTCTGCCGGATCCGGACAACCTCGAGAACCATCCAGACAAAACCGGCCAGAAACAGGATCACGGCAAGCCAGAACAGGATGCTGTGATACTGCGCACGCGCCATGATGACCGTAATCAGACAGCCCAGCGCCATCAGCGCACCTGATGAAATCAGCCGCCACGGCTGTTGGCTCTGCATCCCGTATCACCCGCCTTTTTACTGTGATTTACTGT